>JALZVC010000271.1 GCA_023301205.1 Flavobacteriaceae bacterium | reverse complement strand
GCAATATAGTCTGGGTGATCCATTAGTTGTCTATGAAACGGAATTGTTGTTTTAATCCCTTCTATCACAAACTCTTCTAGAGCCCGCCTCATTTTATTAATTGCTTCTTCTCTTGTCTGTGCCGTAGTGATGAGCTTGGCAATCATAGAGTCATAATTAGGCGGTATCGAGTACCCTGCATATACGTGAGTATCTAAGCGAATACCATGACCACCTGGCGCATGTAAAACCGTAATTTTACCTGGCGAAGGTCTAAAGTCATTATATGGATCTTCTGCATTAATACGGCACTCAATAGAATGTAATTGTGGTAAATAGTTTTTACCAGAAATAGGAACTCCTGCAGCAACCAAAATTTGCTCACGAATCAAGTCGTAATCAACAACTTGTTCTGTAATAGGGTGCTCTACTTGGATACGTGTATTCATCTCCATAAAGTAGAAATTTCTATGTTTATCTACTAAAAACTCTACAGTACCTGCTCCTTCATACTTAATATATTCTGCCGCTTTAACTGCCGCAGTACCCATAGCTTCGCGTAGCTCATCTGTCATAAATGGACTTGGCGTTTCTTCGGTAAGCTTTTGGTGTCTTCTTTGAATAGAACAATCACGCTCACTTAAATGACACGCTTTCCCACTACTATCTCCAACAATTTGGATTTCAATATGTCGAGGCTCTTCTATAAGCTTCTCCATATACATATCATTATTACCAAAGGCAGCTAGACTTTCTTGACGCGCAGAATCCCATGCATCTTGTAGGTCTTCTTCTTTATAAACACCGCGCATCCCTTTACCACCACCACCTGCACTTGCTTTAAGCATTACAGGATAGCCTGTTTCTTTAGCAACTTTTATACACGTAGGGAAATCTTCAATGATACCTTCAGACCCTGGAACACAAGGTACTCCTGCTTCGATCATTGTAATCTTAGCCATTGCCTTATCTCCCATTCTTTCGATCATACTTGGAGATGCACCAATAAATTTAATGTTGTGCTCTTCACAAATTCTAGAAAACTTAGCATTTTCTGAAAGGAATCCATAACCTGGGTGAATGGCATCTGCGTTTGTAATCTCTGCTGCAGCAATAATATTTGCCATTTTTAAGTAGCTTTCACTACTTGCAGCTGGACCTATACAAACTGCTTCGTCCGCAAACTTTACGTGAAGGCTTTCTTCATCTGCCTTTGAGTAAACTGCAACAGATTTTATGCCCATTTCTTTACAGGTTCTTATTACACGCAGTGCAATCTCTCCTCTGTTTGCTATTAATATTTTTTTAAACATGTTTCGTTACTTTAAATTCGACATAAGACTCCCTAGAGGGAATTTTCAATTTTAGTTATAGAATTTAAATTAAGACGGGTCTACTAAAAAGAGTGGTTGATCAAATTCCACTGGAGAGGCGTCATCGATTAAAATCTTAACGATTTTACCAGAAACTTCACTCTCAATCTCATTAAATAGCTTCATTGCTTCAATAACACAAAGCACGTCGCCTTCTCCTATTTGAGATCCTACCTCGACAAACAAAGGTTTGTCTGGTGATGGTTTACGGTAAAATGTTCCAATGATAGGAGATTTTACTGTTATATATTTTGAGTCCTCTGCTACTGGAGCAGGAGATGTTTCTACAGGTACTGCCGCTACCGGAGCTGCTACAGGAGCTGCTGCCATTGCTGGCATTTGCTGTATATATGTGGTCTCTCCTCTATCATCATGACCTGTCCTGATGGTTATTTTAATATTTTCCATCTCAAGCTTTACCTCACTCGCCCCAGATTTTGCAACGAATTTAATTAGATTTTGAATGTCTTTAATTTCCATCTTTTTTAATTTTAATTATGGTGGTTTTCTAATTTATTTAATTTGAATTATACGCCCATTTGACGTATATAGCTCCCCAAGTAAAGCCGCCGCCAAAGGCAGCAAAAACAAGGTTATCTCCTTTTTTTAATTTACTTTCATAATCCATCAAACACAACGGCAAGGTACCGGAGGTTGTGTTTCCGTATTTATGAATATTTATCATTACTTTTTCTTCCGGCAAATTCATCTTTCTTGCTGTAGCATCAATAATACGCTTGTTCGCTTGGTGCGGTACTAGCCATTGAATATCATCTCCTGTAAGGTTATTGCGCTGTAAAATGGTTTCTGAAACATGAGCCATATTAGAAACGGCAAACTTGAATACCGTTTTACCATCTTGAAACACGTAATGTTGTCTATTTGAAACTGTGTCTGCAGAAGCTGGAAGTATCGAACCCCCCGCGTCTATTTTAAGACTTTGGCGTCCTATTCCATCTGAACGCAAGTACTCATCTTGAACACCTAAACCTTCTTCATTAGGCTCAAAAAGAACTGCACCCGCACCATCGCCAAAAATGATACACGTAGTACGATCTGTATAATCTATAATTGAAGACATTTTATCTCCACCTATAAGAAGTACTTTTTTATAACGCCCAGATTCTATATATTTTGCTGCTGTAGACATCCCAAAAAGGAAGCTAGAGCAGGCTGCAACTAGGTCATAAGAAAAGGCATTTACAGCACCTATTTCGGTCGCTACGTAAACACCTGTTGCTGCTACTTGCATGTCTGGTGTGGCAGTTGCCATAATCACCATGTCTATTTCTTTAGGATCTACATTGCTTTTTGCTAAAAGATCTTTTGCTGCTTTTATAGCTAAAAAGGAAGTTCCCTTTCCTTCATCTTTTAAAATACGGCGTTCCGTAATTCCAGTTCTAGAGGTTATCCATTCATCATTGGTATCTACCATGGTCGCAAGGATATCATTGCTTAAAACATAATCTGGAACATATCCTCCTACCGCAGTAATGGCAGCTGTTATTCTACTCATACAGTTAATTTATATTTTAAAAAAGGATCAAATCCTGTCTAAAAGCTTGGAAAAATAATGCTTTTTCACGAAAAAACAGCTTTTATCACTGTTTTTTAAACAATTTTAACTCATTTCAGAAAACAAAAAAACTCCCACATTTTGTGGGAGTTCTACTATTTTGTTAGGAACTTCTTATGCCTCAACCGTTTCTACAGCATCAATTACAATCTGACCTCTGTAGTATAATTTTCCTTCATGCCAGTGCGCTCTATGATATAAGTGCGCTTCTCCAGTTGTTGGGTCTGTTGCAATTTGTGGTGCTACAGCCTTGTAATGTGTTCTTCTTTTATCTCTTCTAGTTTTCGAGATTTTTCTCTTTGGATGTGCCATTGCGTTTGTTATTTATCGTTTAATAATTTTTTTAATGTATCCCACCTAGGGTCTGTCTTGTCCTTAGATGTACTTTTATATTCTTTATTTACCCGAGGGCTTAATTCTTCAAGTTTATCAAGTATGTCACTTTTTAACGTGCCGTCATCTACGCCTGGGTGTATCCTTCTCGAAGGCATACTTAGTATTACAGACTCATAAATATATTGCTGGATATTCACTTCATAACTCCCGTGAGGAATAATTAAAAGATCCTCATTTTCACTATTAAACTCATCTCCAAACTTTACAATAAAGTGATATTCACCTTGTATTTCTTCGCCAAATGGCTCGTTTGTAACATCACAAAAGACATTAATCACGCCATTATACGAGAGTGTAAACTCCAGTAGAGTTGTTTTTTTATCAAGCAATACGTCAAGTTTAAGATCTACATCATTAAACTCGTCATACTCAAAATGGTTAAAGAACTTATTGTCAATTTTAAAATCAAAGCGATGTGTTCCTAATTTAAGTCCAACAAAAGGGATTGTAAATTCTTTCAGTTCTCTCATAATCACACCTTGATAGTAACATTGCCTTACGCGTAAAGCGGGTGCAAAGATAAAAAATTATTTGATTTGCAAATTAATTTATCACTACTTTTTTACAAACGGTTGTCGCCTGTTCACAGTAAGGGGGTTTTCTGAAATTTTCTGGTGTTGTTCTCTAGCTTTAAAAATAGAAATGGCACTAAACATTGCGGCTCTAAACGACTCATGATTTGCTTGGTTTTTCCCAGCAATATCAAATGCTGTACCGTGATCTGGCGAGGTTCTTATTTGGTTTAATCCAGCCGTGAAGTTTACTCCAGAACCAAATGCTAAAGTCTTAAACGGGATCAACCCTTGATCGTGATAAGAGGCAATTATTACATCAAAATTTTTATAATTTCCAGAACCAAAAAAACTATCCGCAGCATATGGGCCAAAAATAACCTTCCCATTATTGCGCAAGTTGTCTAGCGTAGGTCGTAAAACCTCATCATCTTCTTTGCCAATTACACCATTATCACCCGTATGCGGATTAATCCCTAAAACGGCAATCTTAGGTCGCTCAATACCAAAATCTTGAATTAGCGTCTTATGTATCGTATTTATCTTTTTTTCTATAAGTTCTCGTGTAATCGTTTCTGAAACGTTCTTAACCGCAACGTGATCTGTTAATAAACCAACTCGTAAAGAGTCTGAAACCATCAACATCAACGCATCACCTTCTAGTTCTTGATTTAAATAGTCTGTGTGACCTGGGAAGGTAAATGTTTCCGATTGAATATTCGACTTATTAATAGGAGCTGTGACCAATGCGTCTATTTTACCTTCTTTTAAAGCAGCAACAGTTGCTTCAAATGATTTTAAAGCGTAAGAGCCTGCGTCCTTTTCTTCTTTACCAAAACGTACATCAACATTCTCTTTCCAGACATTAAGTACATTGATTTTTTTATGAATAACCTTGTCCACGCTATCAATACCTTGCAAATTACACTGTATGTTAAATGCTTTCTTGTAAAAAGACATCAGTTTTACACTCGCAAAAATAACAGGAGTACAAAACTCTAGCATACGCGAATCTTCTAGGGTTTTTAAAACAATCTCTGGGCCAATTCCATTAAGATCACCAATAGAAATTCCGACAATCATTTTATTCTCTTTACTCATGGTATTTGCGTGTTCTTTATGATTACTTTTGTGTAACAAAGGTAACTATTTGAATTTATGTTTACAGGAATTATTGAAACCATTGGTACTATTACCTCCCTTCAAGAAGAAGATACTAACCTTCACATAGAAGTTACTGCTTCATTTACTCAAGAATTAAAAATAGATCAAAGTGTCGCCCACAATGGTGTTTGTCTAACCGTGGTTTCTATAAACGGTAATCAATACAAGGTTACGGCAATTAAAGAAACACTAGATAAAACAACCTTGTCATCACTAATCGTGGGAGGAGCCGTAAATCTTGAAAGAGGTATGCGATTGGGCGATAGATTAGATGGCCACATCGTGCAGGGTCACGTAGATCAAACGGCAATTTGTTCTGCTATTAAAGAAGAAAATGGAAGTTGGAAATTTACGTTTAACTATGACAATAGCTCCAGAAATATTACCATCGAAAAAGGATCCATTACAATTAATGGTGTAAGCTTAACGGTTATAGATTCTGGAGAAGATTTTTTTAGTGTGGCTATTATCCCGTATACCTACAAGAATACAACGTTTCATCTCTTAAAAAAAGGAAATCAAGTAAATTTAGAATTTGATGTAATTGGAAAATATGTTGCGCGTCTTACGCAGTTTTCTTCTTAGCAATACGCAACGTGTATGTACATATATAATAAACACCTAATAACACACCTGCAACAAGCAAAATAACAATATTATCATCTATAGGCATTGATAACTCTATAGGAGGCGTAGGCGTCCTATTTGGATTAGGCGTTGGTGGCCCAGTGGATTGCGCAAATGATTGCATTCCATTGAATAGAAATATTCCGAGGGCTAGTATGTGCACGATTTGAGGTCGCATAGGTTAAGTGGTAGTTACGATTTGGGATCACAACTAGTCGGTAAAATTACTAAAAAAATCATCCCTCCACAACATTTTTTAAATATTTTACCTTTTATTTACGATAAACGGCAAGTTATCACCGCTATATGGCGTCTAAAATTTGTGTTTTAGCATAAAAATAATATAAATAATCACCTATATATAGCGTAAATGGGGGCTTGGTTTTAAATGTGATTTTACTTGGGTTACATTCGACAAGTTAAATGTAAACTTCTCGCCTACATGTTTTTGCAAAAAAAGCACCTATATATAGAATATAAGTGCTTGATTTTTAAGTGGTCCCACATGGACTCGAA
>JALZVC010000270.1 GCA_023301205.1 Flavobacteriaceae bacterium | reverse complement strand
TGTAATGATAACGACTTGCCAGGAGAAACACCAGCTTTAGCCCAAGAAGAATTTACATTAGAAGACGCTAATGCACAAATATTAAACGGACAAACCGGAATTGCTTTAAGCTACTACTTCACACAAGTAGGCGCAGACACAGCAGATACAACCGACCAGATATTTAGTCCATATACCAATGTAGCCAACGCACAAACAGTATATATAAGAGCCGAAGATAATGTTACAGGATGTGTAGAGACGATCACCTTAGATTTAAGAGTGAGCCCATTACCATCACCAGTAACCATGCCAACAGTAGTTGAAGAATGTGATAACGATAATGATGGTTTTTCACTCTTCGATTTAGATGCACAAACGGTTATTATCGTTAATGGAGAGCCAGACATTAGTATTAGTTACTACGAAACACAGGCAGATGCTATGAGCATGACTAATCCACTAGTAAGCCCATATGCTAATATTGTACAAAATATGCAAACCATTTATGTGTTAGCAGAAAACGACCTAACAGGCTGCTTTACTATAATAGAATTACCATTATCTGTTATTCCATCACCAGTAGTGCCAGTTGCATTAGACGATTATGTTATCTGTGATGATGATAATGATGGTTTTAATCAATTCGATTTTAATACGGTTATAACACCACAAATCTTAGGGACACAAGACCCATTAGATTTTACTCTAACCTATCACACGACATTGGCAAACGCCGAAAACGGAACCAGTCCAATAATCAATACAGGCAACTATACCAATGTAACTAACCCACAAACGATTTACATCAACTTAGTAAGTAATACAAATGGTTGTGCAAGCACAGGGCAATTTGAGATAAGTGTCGAGTTTCCACCAGTAATCGTCCAACCAACACCATTAGCTATCTGTGATGAGTTAGATGCTAATTTCTATGAGAACAACGACGGACTAGCGGTATTTGATTTAACACAAAAAGATGACGAAATCACAGCAGGTAACGTGAGTTTTATTGTAGACTACTATGAAACCTTAGCAGACGCACAAGCCAATACAAATGCAATCATAGATCCAACCATGTATACCAACATGATGGTAAACGGTAGTCCAGCCAATCCACAAACGCTACACGTACGTGTAACCGATGCAGACACAGGTTGTTTTAGTTTTACAACCCTAACCATACGTGTGTTACCAAATCCAACACCATTACAAAACCCAGATGACTTAGAGTTATGTGATGATGTAAATGTAGTGGGACCAAACGATTTAATCGAAATCTTTGATCTAACCACTAATGAAGTAGCGATCATAAATGGCGAAACAGGTGTAAATGCAAGCTACTATACCAATTTAGATGACGCCTTAATAGGTGCCAATCAAATTGTAGATGCAACACTGCATAGCAACGAAGATCCAAACGCACCAGGTACACCAATCAACCCACAAACGATTTATGTACGTGTTACAAACGGAATGGATGCATTAGGAACATCAGGTACAGGTTGTTTTACACTAGTAAACTTTGATATTACAGTTAACCCACTACCCGCAATAAGTCCAATAGAAGACTTTATTATTTGTGAGTTATTTAATGATGGAGTAGCCGATTTTGATTTAGAGACCAAGACAGACGAAATATTAAACGGACAAGACCCAACACTATTCACGGTAACCTACCATGAAACACAAGGCGAAGCCGATACGTCAATGAATGCGTTAAGCAGTCCGTATCAAAACCTAATGGGTAATCCACAAACCATTTATGTTACTATTACCAATACAGTAACAGGTTGTGATGCGACAACAAGCTTTAATCTAGAAGTACAAGAAGCAGCACAAGCCAATCAAAATCTACCAATATTTGAAGTTTGTGATATAGACCCAGCAGACGGAAGTACACAATTTGATTTGTCAATACAGGATACAGAAGTGTTAATAGGACAGGATCCAGCTAACTACATCGTAAGCTATTATGCAACACAAGCAGACGCAGACGCAGGAGTAAATCCATTACCATTTTTATATGAAAACACAACTAATCCACAAATTATTTATGTAAGAGTCGATAATGATACTATGGTAGATGATGGAACAGGAACAGGCACTATGGTAGACAGCTCAATCTGTTTTGAAACAGCCGAGATAACATTACAAGTAAACTCACAACCAGACTTTCAGTTAGACGACAGTTACTTATTATGTTTAAATACCGATGGAAGTGAAGTCGTTGATGACCCTTTAATAGAAACCGGATTAAGCGAAACAGATTACACCTTTATTTGGGAACTAGACGGAACAATCCTACCAGGAGAAACGGGAAGCAGTTTAATACCGACACAAGGCGGTATGTATACTGTAACTGCAATTGATACTGCAACAAGTACAGTAACAATGTGTTCAAGGACCGATAGTACGATTGTAGAAGAAAGTGAGGCGCCAACCATAGAAGCAGTAGTTACCACACCACCATTTGCAGAAGTACACAATATAGAAGTAACCGCAAGCGGAACAGGAGTATCATTATACGAGTTTAGTTTAGACGATGGACCATGGTTATCAAACGATCCAAATGATGACATGTATACCTTTACAGACGTATCTGCAGGCGAACATGAGATACGTGTAAGAGACATCAATGGGTGTGGAGTAAGTAGTATAACAGTAATGGTTATAGACTACCCACACTTCTTTACACCAAATGGTGATGGCTTTAACGATACATGGCAAATAACAGGAATAAGTGGATTAGAAGACGTAACCATATACATCTTTGATAGATATGGTAAGTTATTAAAACAACTAAGCCCAACAAGTTTAGGATGGGATGGAACGTATAACGGAAACCTAATGCCAACAAGTGACTATTGGTTTACGTTAGAGTATACAGAAATAAGCGATCCAACTAGTGCTAAAAAACAGTTTAAAGCACACTTTACACTGAA
>JALZVC010000269.1 GCA_023301205.1 Flavobacteriaceae bacterium | reverse complement strand
ATTTAAGGTGGCTGAGTGATTTTGCTTTTTCTGCAAAATTGTATCGAAGCCCCTAATGATAAGCGGTAAATATCTTAGTCGCCTCATTATAGGCACTCTCAAAACTCATTGGATTGATGTTACAATCTACCTTTTCTGCCGTAAAATAACTAAGCATTTTTTCTGTGGGCATATTACCTGTAAGTTCGTCTTTTGCCATTGGGCAACCGCCAAAACCTTGTATTGCACCATCAAATCTTCTACATCCTGCTTTATAAGCAGCATCTACTTTCTCGTGCCAAGCAGTAGGTATTGTATGTAGGTGTGCACCAAACTCGATGTTTGGGTATTTTGGTATTAAGTTTTTAAATAAGTAGTCTATCGTTTCTGGGTCTGAAGTCCCCACTGTATCACTTAATGATAAAATAGTCACACCCATTGCAGCTAGTTTTTCTGCCCACTCGCCTACTATCTCTACATTCCAAGGGTCTCCATAAGGATTGCCAAAGCCCATAGAAAGATAGGTCACTACTTCTTTATTAGTGCGGTCTGCAATGTTTAAAATTTCAGAAAGCGTTTCTATAGACTGTGCGATAGTCTTATGCGTATTCCGCATCTGGAAGTTCTCTGAAATAGAAAAAGGATAGCCTAAATACTGTATTTCTTTATGCTGTGATGCGCTCTCTGCACCTCTTACGTTTGCTACAATACCAAGTAGTTTACTTTCAGTTTTTGATAAATCTAATCGTGACAAAACTTCTGCCGTATCTACCATCTGTGGGATTGCCTTTGGAGAAACAAAACTCCCAAAGTCTATCGTATCAAAACCACAACGCAACAGCGATTGCAAATACTGTACTTTCTTCTCTGTTGGAATCCAGTCTTTAATACCTTGCATCGCGTCCCGAGGACATTCTATAATTTTTACTTTTTGCATTAGCGTAAAGATAAGATTTCAAATTAAAATTCAGAATTATTTTAAATCAAAAAAGTAATGGCCTATGTCAAACTGAGCTTGTCGAAGTGCCTATAGAATTCTAAATAGTGAGAATTAACAAGACTAAAAAAATAGCGACACCGTTTTCAATGGTCACCCAAAAGGTCTTCGACTGCGCTCAGACTGACATTAGTAAAAACTTGAAAAGACTGCGCTTGTCGAAAGTACACGTGTTAGCTATAACAAAATAAAAACACCTATCCCTACAAACACCAAAATCTGAAGCCATTTCAAGAAAACGCCAATAGATTTATATTTTTTAATATAACCAGAAATCAATCCCGCCAACAAAGCGATGCTACCAAAAACAACAAAAGAAACCACCATAAACGTAATCCCCAAAACATAAAACTGGTACACCGTATTCCCTTCTGGCTCCCAAATAAACGCAGGAAAAAAAGCGAGAAAAAAGATCATTACTTTAGGGTTAACAAGATTCATAATAACACCAGTCTTAAATAAAGCCCAGTAGGATTTCTTCTGAAATGTTTCAGGCGTTTCACCATCTTCTTGTAGTGTAATCTGGCTATCACTCTTAAAAACTTTAAAGGCTAAATAGAAAAGATATAAAGCCCCTAGAACTTTAATTCCGAAGAAAATTTTGGGTGATGCTGTAATAAGTGCAGAAACACCAAATGCCAACAAAGTAGTATGCACAATACAACCACTAATAAGACCGGCGGTCGTTGCAACACCGCTTTTAGTCCCGTTGGTGAGCGATTGAGTGAGTACATATATATTGTCTGGCCCAGGTGATAAAGCTAAGACCATTGTAGCTATCACAAATGAAAATATAACTTCGGTCATTATTCAGGTTATGGCTTAATTGATTACTTTAGCAAACGACCAAGTTAATCAAAAAACTAGCTTACGATGAAAAAAAATACGCTACTATCCGTTTTCACTTTTTTAACGATGGCCATTGTCTATGGACAATCTACCGCAACATATACTATTGTTTTTGACAGCAATTGGTCTCAAGCGACTCATCCTGATACTAGTGGCAGCTTACCAGGCAATGCACACTGGTCAAAGCTAGTAGGCGCTACACATAACGATGCGATTTCTTTTCTTGAAATGGGCAGTCCAGCCACTCCTGGTGTGAAAATTGTAGCAGAAACAGGCGGTAACACCGTTTTCTTTTCAGAAATAAATGCGGCAATTGCAGACAATACTGCAAATAACCTAATAGAAGGTCCAGCTTTAGCTACTGATTTAGGTAGTATGACAATAAATAATCTCGAAACGACTGAAGATTTTCCTTTACTTACATTAGCGTCAATGATTGCTCCTAGTCCAGACTGGATGGTAGCCATAAGTAATTTATCACTCCTTGATGATGAAGGAATTTGGATAGACGAATTAGCATTTGATGTGTATGCATACGATGCAGGTACAGATAGCGGCGAGACTTATACCGCTGCCAATCAAGCTACAAATCCAGTGGATGTGATAACTCCTATGCAAGGTGTTGCTCCATTTTCTACAGAACCAATAGGTACTTTTACAATTACCTTAGAGAGTGTTTTAGGAGTTACGGCAATTGATGAGGCTTCGTTTAATCTATCTCCAAACCCAACTACAGGTATAATAACGGTACGAAGTGAGAATACAATCAGTACTATAGAAGTGTATACCATTTTAGGCGCACGTGTGATTTCTAAAGATGTACAGCGTAACAATGCAGAATTAGATTTGACTGCCTTATCATCTGGTGCTTACATTGTAAAACTTACAGATAGTAATGCCAATAGCCAAATAAAGAAAGTTATTAAGCAGTAAGAATCGCTTTGTTAATTTTTTTAATCAATGAGGGACCCTCATAAATAAAGCCGGTGTAAATCTGTACCAAACTAGCGCCAGCATCTAATTTTTCTAAGGCATCTTCTGCAGAATGTATACCTCCCACCCCAATGATTGGGAATGCCTTATTACTGGTATCTGCAAGGTATTTTATAACTGCTGTACTCTTATCTTTAATGGGCTGTCCACTTAGCCCTCCGTTGCCTATTTCTGCAAGTCTCGCTTCACTGGCTTTCAAGCCAGAACGATCCATAGAAGTATTACTGGCAATAACCCCATCTAACTTGGTTTCCAATACCAGCGCAACAATTTCGTCTAATTGTATGTGGTTTAAATCTGGAGCAATTTTTAGGAGTATTGGTTTTTGCTTGTCAAAAGTCTTGTTTGCGTCCTGTACCGTTTTGATAAGCTCCTCTAAATAATCTTTGTCATTTAGCTTGGCGTGACTACCTACGTTAGGGCAACTTACATTGAGTACAAAATAATCTACATACGGATGCAGACCATTAAAACAAGTAAGATAATCTGCAGTATAATTCTCTGGTAAAGTTTGGGTATTCTTACCTATATTCCCTCCTATTAGTAATTTCCCTTTATTCTTTTTTAGTTGACCAATCGCAGTTTCAAGACCTTCATTATTAAAGCCCATTCTATTTATAATCCCCTTATCATCTTTTAAACGAAACAGGCGCTGTTTAGGGTTACCTTCTTGTCCAAGAGGCGTAACAGTCCCTATTTCAATAAAGCCAAAACCAAAATTAGCCAGCTCATTGTACAACACTGCATTTTTATCAAA
>JALZVC010000268.1 GCA_023301205.1 Flavobacteriaceae bacterium | reverse complement strand
ATCAATAGCATCAAAGATGGTTGAGTTAGGTACGTTATATTCTAATTCGGTTCCTACATTTTCATTAATTAAGATGTTTGTAAACTCAGCATCTGTAGCTAATTGATATGCATATATTACAATATCACCATTAGCATCTGTAGTTTCATCCCAAGTTACTATGTATGGAGTAGCGCTGTCATCTATGAGATTTACAGCTCCATTTGCAGGAGAAGTAATCGAAGTGGCCATAGGGAATGCATTATCATCTCTTAAAATCTGTCCTCTTAACTCTCCCGCTGGGAAGTTTACAGAATGAATATTGATGTAATTTGCTCCTGTACCAATCGCTTCAATTTGTGCAGTAGTTAAGGTAAATACATTGTTCATTGGTTCAATAATAGCCCCTAAGTTATCTTCATTATATGTTGGGTTTAATGGGAATGTAACTGCTCCATTAACTCCTGTTATTGCAGCGTGAATATGAATTCCATTAGCAAGATCTGTTCTAATCTCACTAGAAAGATTTCCAAAAGAACCTGAAATTGTTAATTGGTCTAATGTAAGTTCAAATTGAAGGTTTCCTGTTGCTATACTAGATACAGGTTGAGGGATTTCATTTTGTCCTAATAAATTAGTCCCAAAATAAGTTTGCGCGTATGGTAATACTTGACCTCTTAGTTCCCCACCATTAAATGCAGTTGAATGTATATTTACATAATACCCTCTGTTGAATAGTGTCTCTATTTGATCTGCAGTTACTGTAAATGTGTTGTCATTTGGATTGATGACTGCATTTCTATTATCTGGTGCAGTATCTGGAGTAAGTACAAAATCTACAGATGCATTAGTACCTGCAACACCTGCGTGTAAGTGAATACCACCTGCAGCCGCTGTAAATAAATCTCCAGTTAAGTTATTAAATGTTCCTCCTACAGAGATACTAGTCCCACCATCATAAATTACATACATTCTTCCTGATGCTGAAGAAGAAATAGCAGGCACTTCCTGTGCTCCTGCTAACTCTGTTCTAAATGCAGCAGTTGCTACTGGTAAAATTTGACCTCTTAATTCTCCCGCTGGGAAGTTTACAGAGTGTATGTTTATGTAGTTTCCATTTACTTCTAAATTTTCTATTTGTGCAGCAGTTAATATAAAGCTATTTGTTGCAGCTTCAATGATTGCTCCTTGGTTATCCGCGTCATATGTTGGATTTAAAGGAAAAACAACAGAGCCATTACGTCCTGCAAAGTTGGCGTGAATGTGTGCTCCATTTGCTAAGTCCTGTCTAATTTCACTTGATAAATCATCAAAAGAACCAGATACAGTTAATTGTGTTCCGTTTAATTCGAATAAGAAATTACCACCAGCTGTCGTGCTAATTGATGGAACTTCATTGCTTCCTAAAAGGTTTGCTTGAAAATATTGATCTGAGTCAGGTAACAATTGTCCTCTTAGCTCTCCGCCTGTAAATACACTAGAATGTATGTTGATATATAATTCTCTTGCGTTTAGTGCTGTTATTTGCATATCGGTTAACGTAAACGTATTATCCATAGCATTATATGTTCCAGCAGTATCACCGTTACTTAACGTTGCTGCCAGTTGCAGTTCTACTCCGCCATTTCGACCTGAAATTGCTCTATGTATATGATCACCACCGGCAGCAGGAAGGTGTAATGCTCCGCTTAGTCCCTCAAAATAACCGGTTACAACTAAATCGTTTCCTGATAATACTGCGTTTATACTTCCTGAAGCTGAAGTTAATACAGTTGGGTTTTCTTGAAGTCCACTTAAAATTGCGTTAAAGGCAATACTGTTTTCTGCACCTACTGTACTAGTGCCTATAAAATAATCTGTTGATGCACTTTCAATAACTGATGCACTTGCAGTACTTAATTGTAAGGTTTGATCACTCATTATTATAGGAGCAACATCTGTTGCGTCTTCCCATATTCCAGCGGCTACAGCTACAGAAACTCTTGAAGAATTTGTAGTTGCTCCCCATTGTACAAAATCAACTATAGCTGATGTACTACCAAAAGAATTGGTGTTATAAAGGGCAAGCTCATCGGCTGTACCATCTAGAAAATCGAAGTTGTCGATAACTAATAATTCATTAGGACCTAAATTAGTAGGGTCTCCTATAGATACATTTACATTATCTGCTCCTATTCTTCTATAGGTTGGTCTTTCACAAAGCCAATAATTTGAAACATCCACTGCAGCTGTTCCTATATTTTTGAGTTCTATCGTTCCGTTAGGTAAGATTTCGTTAATTACTACTTGTGCACTTAGCTGCGATGCGAACAAAGCAAAAACAAGTAGTATACATAAATTAGATAATTTCTTTTTCATTGTAATTAATTTTACTGATTAATTTTTTTTTAGATTAGACTGCAAAGAAACGGCCTGATCAAAGTGTTTTTCAACTAAAACTTTGTTAACGGGAATAAAGGACTTTAAAAGGGAATGCGAAATAAAAAGGAACAATAAAACACTGTATACGAAATAGTTGTGATATTTTTAAATTCTTGAAAAGGAATAAAAATCTTTTAAAGAGGAAGGTTTTTTGAAGATTTTAGGAACTATTTTTGATGTTTTCTACTATCTAATCAAGGAACGATATAATTCAGAAAACGGAACACTAATACTTGTATGAATTAAAAGGAGTAGACCTGCTTTGCTGCTATAAAATTGTTTTTCTAACGCGGTATGATGAATTAATATTTCCGAAGTATTTGTTTATAGAAAAAAATGATTCAAATAAAAAAACATTCTAAATGATCTGATAGCTCATTTAGAATGTTTAAGATAGTATTTTTTGATGCTTAGATTTTCTTCTTCAACTGAGTAAAGAAAATAATTCAAATTTTCAGCAGGACATTTAAAAAAGTAAATTACTTTTTCTTAAAATGTATTAAGTAGGTTGCTTGAAAACCGAAATGTAAATTTCCATTCTTGAAATTGAAATTTTGGAGTGTTTTGGCAAGAAACTTATCTTCTACCAGGTTGCGAGCATTTGTTAAATTAAATTGTAATTGTAGGTCTGCTACTTCCCAATTAACCCCTAAGGCAAATGGGCCATAGCTTTGTGGTGTTTCAGGTTTGTTTAGTAGTGCGTAGTATTCTGATACAATTGACACATGACCTCCTACTTTATACCTCGCTCCAAAGCCAAACATAAATCGATTTACATCTTTACCTGGTGAAAATTTATTTACTGCTATATGTGTATAAGAGGGTGAAAATTGTAATGAAAATTTAGGTGATATTTTTCTTGCCACTAATAGTTGAGAGGTAAAGCCTAGTTTTTCATCAATTTCTAATGACTGCGTGTTATAAATACTTGCGTTCTTTTCTCTAAGCACTATATTTTGAAATAATGTAACACTTACGGGAAATTTACTTCCTGTGTCTTTTTGAAATAGCAATCTATATTTTGCAAAGGCATCTATTGAGTTATAACCTGTTCCGTAACCTGCACCTATAGTTAGTTTATCTGTAAAAGCATATGCAAGTTCGAAACGAGCGTTTAATTTGTCTGCTGCAAAAGCATTGCTTGTCGGGTTAGGAGTGTTCCAAAACCTATTTTGCATGGTGACTTCAAGAACGCCTTTCTCTCTTGTGATTACAGATTGGCCAATTGAGATTCGTGTGGCTTTAAACGTAGCGAGTGTGTTAAAATCCGTCTCAGGTTCTATAGAATCAATAGTCTTTAATAAATCTTCTTGTGCATTAACAGTGAATGAAAG
>JALZVC010000267.1 GCA_023301205.1 Flavobacteriaceae bacterium | reverse complement strand
AAAACAGTAATGAGAGATGTGTTAAAGTATAAAACTCCATACGCCGTTTTTGGGCGCATATTCGACGTGCTATTTTTAAAAAAGTATTTGGTACAATTTTTAAAAACACGTAATCAAGCTATTAAAATTTCGGCAGAAAAGACACTCTAAACTTTAACAATTCATGTAAGTAAATAGTTGGTTAAACTTTGTTATTTTTGACTTCTATGTCAAACCATGTTATAGATGCATCAAAATGGGTAGATCGCTATAGTGATTACCTATATAATTACACTATTGTGCGTGTTAATGACCATGAGGTTGCACAAGATTTAATTTCCGAAACTTTTTTAGCAGGTCTTAAATCGGCAAAAAACTTTAAAGGAGAGGCAAGTGAACGCACGTGGCTTATTTCTATTCTTAAAAGAAAAGTTATAGATCATTACCGCAAGGTCAACAGCAATAAAGGAAAGGCTGAAGTGCGGATGCAATATAATAGCGAAGATTCTGATGGAGACTGGATAGCAGAACGCGTGAGTGACCCTTTTGATAAGACAGCAGAAGACACTATAGAAAACGATGAATTAGCAGATGCAATTCATGAATGTCTAGATTTACTACCTGAAAAGCAAGCTGCAATTTTTAAAATGAAAACCATTGATAATTTTGATACCGAAGCAATTTGTAATGTTTATAATATTACTCCGTCTAACCTTTGGGTGATTATACATAGAGCAAGAACATCTCTTACAGGTTGCCTGAAAAACAATTGGTTATAAAATGATACAACTACTAAAGAAATATAGTATTGACTGTGATACAAATGCACATTTCTGTGACAAAATACAGTACAATGAAGCTACTCCTAAGGAAATTGCACAATATAAAATGCACGTTTTTATCTGTAAATTATGCAAAACACATTCTGCTTTAAATACAGAACTTAGTAAAGCATGCAGTCGTGCACGACTAACGACTATGCCAAAAACAGCTAAGGACGATTTAAAAGCTAAATTGGAAAAAGAAATGAACAACTAAAAACCAAGCTATAGGAATGCTTTCTACCCAAAAAGAAGCAAAGTAAATTCCTTGTGCTTTTTTAGACTTTATCAAGGCTATCCCAGAAAGCAAACACATAATAATTGCTGCGGAAATGTTCCCTAACTGGCCATTATTGTTATAAAACTCAATCCCTAAAACAGCTACAAGCAGCAAAAGACCGACCACTATTGTTCTATTAACTCCCAGTTGCTGTGGCATTGTACTTAACGACAATTTATCGTAGGAGACATCTCTAATCTCAAAGGGTAATATCCAAATAATAACGAGCATAAATCGTTGTAGAAATACTAATACTACTTGTGTAGTAAATTGTTCTTGACCTAAAACCAGCGGGACAACTACTGTAATTCCTGCCCAAACTAGTGCTACAACAAATATCTTTATTCCAGTTATTGATCTTAAGTTATAACCCAATGCAAAAGGCACCGCATAAAAAAAGGTAATCACCCCAAATCCGAGGATATAAAGCAATAGATTAATTGGCAGTTGTGTAATAACAATCACTAAACAAAAGGCACAAATCATAGAAAAAACCTGTATCTCTTTGAGTCCTCGCGTTAGACTCCTATGGTGTAATCCAGCAACTTTAGCATACTTCACAAAATTATAACCCGTTATAGTGCCTAAAAAAACGAATGCATAAAAAACCCAGCCTAGATTAATAGTAAAGTTTAGCTGTGTTACACCTAAAAGAGCAGTCACCGCAAAAGCTACGTGAATACTACTATTAATATAAAACGCAAATAGCGCTTTTACTATTTTCATCTTGTAAATTTATAAAAACAATCAAAACAAACTTTATTTAAAATTACTTAAAAAAAAATCTGTTATTTCTCTCAGACGATATTGCCTAAGTGACTGTTTTAAACAGTAAAATAAGAAAGAATTGTTAGTAATTATTGGCTGTTAGAGCCAAGCATCTTTTTTGATGGGGCTAATATGCTATATAAACACAAAGCTTCTCATCACTTAGTCAAGTGTTAGATTAAAAATTACCCCATTAAATTATCGTTGAAAAGTTATCATTCAGTAATGTTAAACTCCTTTAAAGTGTAGGGTTTAAATTGTATTTTTGTGCTACTTATTATAAATGCTTTTTGGTATTTATATTTCATAAAAAAACAACTATAAAATGTGGTGATTCCACACTATTTATATGAAGACAGATTCTTTTGCCATTAGACACATAGGGCCACGCAAAGCTGACCTTGAGAGTATGCTAAAAACCGTTGGGGTTGAATCGATGGAGCAACTTATCTACGAAACCATCCCTAATGATATTCGATTAAATAAAGACTTAACGCTTGATGATGCGATGAGTGAATATGAATACTTGGAGCATATCACAGCACTTTCATCTAAAAATAAAATATTCAAGTCTTACATTGGTTTAGGATATCATCAAGCCATCACGCCACCGGTTATACAGCGTAATATATTAGAAAACCCAGGCTGGTATACGGCATATACGCCCTATCAAGCAGAGATTGCGCAAGGGCGCCTTGAAGCTTTGATTAATTTTCAAACCATGGTCACTGACCTTACGGGTATGGAACTAGCAAACGCATCGCTGTTAGATGAGAGCACTGCAGCCGCAGAAGCTATGGCATTATTATTTGCTGTTAGAAATCGTGAGCAAAAGAAAAGCGGTGCAAATAAGTTTTTTGTTTCCGAAGAAATCTTACCACAAACGCTCTCGTTGTTAGAAACAAGATCTTCACCTATTGGTATTGAACTGGTTGTAGGTAAACATGAATCCTTTGATTTTTCTGATTCATTTTTTGGAGCTCTTTTGCAATATCCAGGTAAAAGCGGTAAGGTTTACGATTATAAAAATTTTGTAAGTACGGCAAATGACGCAGGCATTAAAGTAGCCGTTGCCGCAGATATTTTAAGCTTAGTACTATTAGAAGCACCAGGTAGTTTTGGGGTTGACGTAGTCGTTGGTACAACCCAACGTTTTGGAATACCGTTAGGTTATGGAGGACCACACGCAGCGTTTTTTGCAACAAAAGAAGCATACAAAAGAAATATTCCAGGTCGTATCATTGGGGTAACAAAAGATATGGATGGCAATCGTGCAATGCGTATGGCATTACAAACACGTGAGCAGCACATTAAACGTGATAAAGCAACTAGTAATATTTGTACAGCTCAAGTTTTACTTGCGGTTATGGCCGGAATGTATTCTGTATACCACGGACCAGAAGGCTTAAAATTTATAGCCCAACAAGTACACGACAAAGCTGCTACACTTGCAGACGCTTTAGAAAAATTAGGATTTTATCAAGCCAATGAATTTTACTTTGATACAATTTCCGTAAAAGCAGACAGCTCTAAAATAAATCTTATAGCCGAAGCAGAAGAAATAAATTTTTACTATGGAGATGATGAGACGATTTCTATATCTATAAACGAAACGACCACGCTTAACGACATCAATACTATTATTGGTGTTTTTGCTGAAGCTGCAAGTAAAGATCGATTTTACCTTAAAGAACTTATCACAGGTAAAGCAATACCCAATAGCGTAGCCAGACAAACTACGTTTCTTACAAATGAAGTTTTTAATAGTTACCATAGTGAGACCGAATTAATGCGTTATATCAAAAAATTAGAACGCAAAGATCTTGCACTTAACCATTCTATGATACCATTAGGTTCATGTACGATGAAGCTTAATGCTGCTGCAGAAATGTTACCATTAAGTGACCCAATGTGGGGTAATATGCATCCTTTTGTTCCTGTTGAGCAAGCTGGTGGATATCAATTTATGCTTCAAAAATTAGAAGAGCAGCTCACAGAAATCACCGGCTTTGCTGGAACATCTTTGCAACCTAATAGTGGCGCGCAAGGCGAATACGCAGGTTTGATGGTTATTAAAGCATATCACGAATCTAGAAATGACCATCATAGAAATATCTGTTTAATTCCATCATCTGCTCACGGAACTAATCCTGCAAGTGCAGTAATGGCGGGGATGAAGGTTGTCGTTACAAAAGCGACCGAAGAAGGAAACATTGACATTGATGATTTAAGAGCAAAAGCTGAAGAACATAAAAATAACCTTGCTGCTTTAATGGTGACCTATCCATCTACGCACGGTGTTTATGAATCTGCGATTAAAGAAATTACTAGCTTGATACACGATAATGGTGGTCAAGTCTATATGGATGGTGCAAATATGAATGCGCAAGTAGCGTTGACAAATCCTGGAGCTATAGGCGCAGATGTTTGTCACCTTAATTTACATAAAACATTTGCTATTCCTCACGGAGGTGGTGGTCCAGGGGTAGGCCCAATTTGTGTAGCAGAACAACTTGTTCCTTTTTTACCTTCAAATCCTGTAATTCCTACTGGTGGAGAATCTGCAATCACTGCGATTTCTGCAGCTCCCTGGGGGAGCGCATTAGCTTGTTTAATTAGCTATGCCTACATCTGTATGCTCGGAGAAAACGGTCTTAAAAAATCTACCGAATACGCGATTTTAAATGCAAATTATATCAAAGAGCGATTAAAGGGGCATTATGAAACCCTTTATTCTGGAGAGAAAGGTCGTGCAGCCCACGAGATGATTATTGATTGTAGACCATTTAAAGAACAAGGCATAGAAGTGACTGACATAGCAAAACGATTAATGGACTATGGCTTTCACGCACCTACCGTTTCTTTTCCTGTAGCAGGAACAATGATGATAGAGCCTACAGAAAGCGAAAGCAAACAGGAGCTAGATCGTTTTTGTGATGCGATGATTTCTATTAGAAAAGAGATAGATACCGCAGCTCAAGATAATGTGAATAACGTATTAAAAAACGCACCACACACACAGGCGATGCTTACCAGTGATATTTGGGATTTCCCTTACACGAGACAACAGGCAGCATTTCCACTTGAATATATTAGTGATAATAAATTCTGGCCATCTGTACGCCGTGTAGATGACGCCTATGGAGACAGAAACTTAATTTGCACGTGCGAACCTATCGAGGCATATATGTAATTCACTTCGGAAATAGGAAAGGCATTGCAAAATGGTATTTTAAACTAAGAATTGCGTTTTAGTTATTCTTAAAATAAGGCATAAAAATTGCGGAATTATTATTTCAAATTGTAAATATTATGAATCTCACAATTAAAATGGAAATAGGCTCAAATAACTTATTTCTCGTGGTGTTTTATGTATTTTAGACAAAATATTTTATAATTATGGGTACGAAGATTATTGGAGTAGGAAGTTATATCCCCGTGAATATTGCTAAAAATAAAGATTTTGGCAATCACGACTTTTTTAATGAAGATGGAACTAAATTTTCGAATGAAAATGACGTAATTATCGAAAAATTTAAAGCGATAACAGGTATCGCAGAAAGACGTTATCTTGAAGAGAATTTTGTCACGAGTGATATGGCTCTAATTGCTGCAGAAAGAGCCATTGAAAATGCCGGAATTGACAAAGAAACGTTAGACTATATTATTGTAGCTCAAAATTATGGAGACGTAAAACATAATGACTTACAGAGTGATACCGTACCTAGTCTTGCTTCTAGAGTAAAGCATAAGCTAAAAATAAAAAATCCATATTGTGTAGGCTACGACCTACTTTTTGGATGCCCAGGTTGGGTAGAAGGAATGATACAAGCACATGCCTATATTAAATCTGGAATGGCAAAACGCTGTCTTGTAATCGGTGCAGAAGCGCTTTCTAGAGTGGTAGACCCACATGATAGAGACTCAATGATTTATAGTGATGGCGCAGGCGCTACCATTGTTGAAGCGACAGACGACAACACCGCTGGTTTTCTAGCACACAAAAGCGCAACTTTTGCCTATGACGAGGTAAATTTTATCTTCTTTGGAGAAACGAACAATCAAGAAATAACAGAAAAAAGACGTTACATAAAAATGTACGGTCGTAAAATCTATAATTTTGCTTTGACTAATGTGCCAGAGGCTATGAAGGTCACTTTAGATGAAAGCGGACTTGCTATAGGAGAACTTAAAAAAGTTTTTATACATCAAGCCAACGAAAAAATGGACGAAGCTATTATCAAACGTTTTTACAAACTATATGATATGGAAGCCCCAGAATTTGTTTTACCCATGAGTATAAACACATTAGGTAATTCTAGCGTTGCCACTGTACCTACTCTTTACGACCTTGTATTGCAAGGTAAAATAGAAAACCATGAGGTAAACAAAGGAGACCTAATTATGTTTGCAAGTGTTGGTGCAGGAATGAATATCAACGCCATTTTATACAGAGTTTAGCAGCCAATAATCTTTAAGGATGTATAAAAACACGTTTCCCAAAAAACGATACAACATCACATTAGACTTCTTACAAGAGGTCATCACAAAAGATGCTACTATTTTAGACCTTGGAGTAACTAATCCATTTTCAGATCTATTAAGAAATGAAGGATATGCCGTCACCAATACAAAAGGTGAAGACCTAGACATTGACACAAGCGCAGTTAAAAACGACAACTACGACCTTATCACAGCCTTTGAAATTTTTGAACATCTTGTTTCGCCTTTTAATGTTCTGAAAGATATTAAAGCTGATAGAATTGTAGCTTCTGTGCCATTAAAACTATGGTTTGCCGGAGCGTATCAAAATAAAGAAGATGAACGTGATCGCCATTTTCACGAATTTGAAGATTGGCAATTTGATTGGCTTCTAGAAAAAGCAGGGTGGACTATTAAAAAACGTATTAAATTTACAAACCCTGTAAGAAAAATAGGTTTTAGACCTATACTTAGAAGATTTACCCCCAGATATTACCTTGTTTATGCGGAACGCACCTTATGATTATCTATATCATCATACCAGCATACAACGAAGAAAAACACATAACTAAGACGCTAGATTCATTATTAAAACAATCATTAAAAGCGACAAAAATTTTAGTTGTTAATGATTCTTCTACTGACGACACCTTAGGTATTTTAAAAGCGTATGCGCAAAATAACAAAACTGTTACGTATATCACTAAACCTTCTTTGACAGGGCATTCACCTGGCAGCAAAGTAGTTAATGCTTTTAATTATGGATTGGAACACTTAGACTCCAATTATGATATTATTTGCAAATATGACGCAGACCTTATATTTCCAACTAATTATTTAAATGATGTTGTTAGTGCATTTCAACAACCATATAACATAGGCATGGTAGGCGGTTTTTGCTATATAGAAAAAGATGGAGAATGGATACTAGAAAACCTAACCAATAAAGATCATTTAAGAGGAGCCTTAAAAGCATACGCTAAAGATTGCTTTAGCAAAATAGGCGGTCTAAAAAGCGCAATGGGCTGGGACACTGTAGACGAAATTATTGCCAAATTTCAAGGATTTACAATTGTCACCCTTGAAAATTTACACGTAAAACATTTAAAACCCACTGGTCACCAATACTCTAAAAAAGCAGGATTACGCCAAGGAAAGGCCTTCTATCGTATGCGATATGGAGTAATCTTAACCAATATTGCGGCCATAAAATTAGCTTTTAAAAAGCGATCATTATCCTATTATTTTGATTGTATTAATGGCTTTAGATTAGCTAAAAAAAATAAGGCATCTTTTTTGCTCTCTAAAGAAGAAGGTGAGTTTCTGCGTACCTTACGCAAACAAGGGATACGTAAAAAAATATTCTAACACCTAACCCTTTCATCGTCGTTTTGAAGTACATTATTAGTATTTTTGAAACTTAAGAAGTTATGCATGAAAAACACCTTAAAAAACATACTGCTTAGTAGCTTAATTGCAATCAGTGCTATTTGTGTTGCTCAAACAGAAGATAAACAACCCAAAAACATCATACTACTTATAGGAGATGGGATGGGACTTAGCGAAGTTTCGGCAGTTCAGTTCTTTGGCGAATCAACTTCAAACTTTGAAGCCTTTAATACTATTGGGCTTACTAAGACCTCATCTGCACAACAATTAGTAACAGACAGTGCCGCTGCAGCAACGGCTTTTGCTTGTGGAATGAAAACACATAATGGTGCGGTAGGCGTTGACGTAGACGATAAACCATTAAGAAATATTGTGGACTACGCTTCTAATAAAGGTATGGCTACTGGCATAATAAGTACCTCATCCATAACACATGCAACACCTGCATCGTTTTATGCTCACGTGGACAAAAGAAAAAAGCATCAAGAGATTGCTGCTTTTTTACCTATGTCAGAAATTGATTTTGCGGCTGGTGGAGGTTTGCAGTTTTTTGATCGTAGAGATGATGGCAAGGACCTCGTTAAGTCACTAAAAGATAATGGTTTTGAAGTAATTACAGATACGCTACCTAAAACTACTTCAGCAAAAAAACAAGCCATTTTATTAGCAGACAATGCAATGCCAAAAATGCTTGAAGGTCGTGGCGACTTTTTACCTGACGCTACTACATTAGGCCTAGAGCATCTTTCTAAAAATAGTAATGGTTTCTTTTTAATGGTAGAAGGGTCTCAAATAGATTGGGGCGGTCACGCTAATGATACAGATTATTTAGTAAGCGAATTATTAGATTTTGAGAAAACCATAGGCGTTGCGCTAGCCTTTGCAGCAAAAAACAAAAACACACTGGTCATTGTAACAGCAGATCACGAGACAGGTGGATTTACACTTGCGGCAGATGGTACTAATTACCATAAAATAAAAACAGTCTTCTCAACGGGTGGTCATAGCGCAACTATGATTCCTGTTTTTGCTAAAGGACCAGGGGCACAAAAGTTTGCTGGCATTTATGAGAACACAGAAATTTTCACTAAAATGGTATCATCGTTAAATAAAAAGAAAAAGTAGGTATCTTTATTCTACTTAACGCATCTTATGAAATACATTAGAGACATTGGTTCTTATTTTTTAATGCTTAAGCGGGTCTTCGGGAGTTATACCAAAGGTTCGGTTTTGAGGGAACTTATTTTTAAAGAGATTGATGATCTTGTTATTAAGAGTATCGGAATTGTTGCATTTTTATCATTTTTTGTTGGTGGTGTTATTACTATCCAGACCGCACTGAATCTTACAAATCCGCTTATTCCAAAATCACTTATTGCCTTTGCTACTAGACAATCCATTATTTTAGAGTTTGCACCAACATTTATGTCCATAATTATGGCAGGTAAAGTAGGTTCTTTTATTACTTCGAGTATTGGCTCCATGCGTGTTACAGAACAAATAGATGCCCTAGAAGTAATGGGTATTAATTCGCTTAATTATCTAGTATTTCCGAAGATAGTTGCAATGATGTTATATCCTATGATAATAGCAATAGCTATGTTTTTAGGTATTTTAGGAGGATATATCGCTGGAGTATATGGAGGCTTCACAAACTCAACAGATTTTGGCATAGGACTCCTTGATACATTTATTCCATTTCACTTGGTTTATGCCTTTATCAAAACACTTATATTCGCATTTATTATAGCCACAGTACCCGCTTGGCAAGGATATTATATGAAAGGTGGAGCGCTCGAAGTAGGAAAAGCAAGTACCAATTCATTTGTATGGACTAGTGTAATTATAATCCTTGCAAATTATATAATCACTCAACTCCTTTTAAGCTAATGATTACAGTAGAAAACGTTAAAAAAAGGTTTGGTGAAGCAGAAATTTTAAAAGGGATTTCAACCACTTTTGAGAAAGGCAAAACCAATCTTATTATCGGACAAAGTGGTAGCGGAAAAAGTGTTTTGCTTAAATGCCTTTTAGGCTTGTTTCGCCCAGAAGAAGGTCGTATTTTTTATGAAGATAAGTCTATACATGATATGGATAATGACCAACAACGAGACTTACGTGAAAATATAGGCATGCTATTTCAAGGAGGTGCGTTATTTGACTCTATGACCATAGAAGAAAATGTAATGTTTCCGCTTAAAATGTTTACCAAGCAATCTAAAAATGAGATGAGTGATCGAGTAAACAACGTACTTGATCGCGTAAATCTAACAAATGAAAACAATAAATATCCCGCAGAAATTTCTGGAGGAATGCAAAAAAGGGTCTCTATCGCAAGAGCGATAGTAAATCAACCAAAATTTTTATTCTGTGATGAGCCCAACTCTGGTTTAGACCCGCGCACGGCTACGGTAATTGACAATCTTATTCAAGAAATTACGCACGAGTTTGATATTACAACAATTGTTGTAACGCACGATATGAATTCTGTAATGGAAATTGGAGAAAATATCAATTTTTTAAAGAATGGTCTCTTAGTATGGAAAGGTACTCAAGAGGATATTTTTAAAACAGACAACAAGGATGTTACAGACTTTGTGTACTCTTCAGACCTGTTTAAAAAAATAAGAAACGTACAGCTCGCAGGTAAATAATGTAGCACAAACCTTAAATCATCAGTAAACTTTCTCGATACAAGTATACGAGGTATTTAATTGGATTTTAGCAGGTCGCTTTAAGACATTTATTACTCTACTAATAATGTATCCAATTTAAGTCTCGCTTTAAGCATTGCAGCAATCATCTTATTGTTTGCTACTTTATCTTTAGCCTTAACTTTTTTATCCCACGTTAATTTGATAACAGGTAATGTGTCAATTACTTTTTCCTTAAAGTTATTCTGTATTCTACTCGCATAACCAATACCGTCTAAGTCTCCATACATTGCTTTAATTTCATTGCACACATCACTAAATGGAATATCTTCTTTTGCTACAGAAAGCCTAGCAACTTCATTTTCTAAAAACACAATTCTTTCTGTCTTATCTCTAATATTTTGTTGGTTATTAATATAAAGTTCACTCAATATATCTGCCTTTAGTGCACCAGATATTTGCTCTTTTAGCTCGCCAGAGTTATCATCACCTTGATATACTCGCAAATTTACATTTTCAATTTTATCTGTTTGCTTGATCTTTGCAGCCCAAGAATCTAATACACTTTGAGGCACAGATCTACCAATTAAATAAACTTCTAGATCTTTCGTTTCATAAATTGGTTCAAACTTAACAATCTCCGCACCTTCGTACTTCATTTCTTTCTTAAATTCATTTACTTTATTCATGAAAACTTGTTCCTCTAACAACTGGATAAAAAGATAAACACTAGGGATTATTATTATTATTGCAACTAAAGAAACTAATCTCGTAATCATTTTTCTCCTTTTGGTATTTGCATATCGCACCATAGGAAAACGCAATATTTTAGCAACAAGAAATGTCGCAAGGGCAATAAACACCGCATTTATTGAAAACAAAAACAATGCACCACCCGCATATTCTAAATTCCAGATCGCGAGGCCATAGCCCACGGTACATAAAGGAGGCATTAAAGCTGTAGCAATCGCAACACCAAAAATCACACTTGCTATAGTACCACTTTTAGTTTTAGCTACAATTAAACCAAGGCCACCAAAAATAGCGACCAACACATCCAATATATTTGGAGCCGTACGTGCAACAAGCTCATCTGTTTCTTCGGTCAATGGAGATAACCAGAAATACAAAGTTGCCGTTAACACACTTAATACAACCATTACCCCTAGATTGATAAAGGAACGTTTCATCGTATCAATATCATTGATCGCAAGCGACAAGCCAATACCTACAATAGGTCCCATTAAAGGAGATATAAGCATCGCTCCTATCACAACAGCCGTACTCGAGACATTAAGGCCAATAGAGGCTATAAAAATGGAAAAAATAAGAATCCAAACCGTATGCCCCTTAAACGAGATATCGTTCTTTACTGCAGCGACAGTAGCATCTCGATCCGTATCAGAGTGGATATCAAATAACTCATTAAAAAAATGCTTTACAGACTCCCAAGCATTTAATTTAATATGCTCAAACTCTTCTTCAGTAGGAGTTCCCTTAATATCATTATTCACTTCCATATTAATTATATGTATTTGTTTCCAAATTTATTTTTAAGCTCTGCCAGCAATTGCTTTATTTCTTGTTCTTTTTTCTTCGGAAATATTAACAGACTTTCTTCTTTATCTACTATGATATAATCATTTAAGCCATCTACAACAATCAACTTTTCTTTTTCTGAAAGAATCATATTACCCGTAGCTTCTCTTAAATGTGGTATCGCCCTAACCACTGCATTCTCGTCTGGTCTTGTCGCTATTTTATCGTGAAGCGCTCCCCAAGTCCCTAAATCATTCCAATCAAAACTCGCTTTGATAACAAAAACACTGTCAGACTTTTCCAGAATGCCAAAATCTATAGAAATATTCTCAGCCCTAGCATAGTTTTTTTGAACAAAAGCGGCTTCGCCTTCTTCATTTAAAAACGATACACCTTCCTTAAAAAGCGCAACCATAGAAGGTAAATTAGTTTGAAATGCATTTATTATTCCTGAAACGCTCCAAGCAAAAATACCTGCATTCCACAAAAAATTTCCTTCTGCTAAAAAAGCCTTTGCTGTTTCGTAATCAGGTTTTTCTCTAAATTGGTTTACTTCACGCAGTCCCGTTTCCGAAGAAACAATAGCGCCCACCTCTATATAACCATAACCCGTATTTGGAAAAGTGGGTTTAATACCAAGTGTGATTAGCCTATTTGTTTCACCTATTGCTTTAAAACTCTTCATCACGTCTCTAGCAAATGCAGATTCATCTTCAATCCAGTGATCGCTGGGCGCCACGAGCATTTTAGCATTAGGATTCCATTTCTCAATTTTTAGTGCAGCTAATAAGATACAAGGTGCCGTATTTCTCATGGCAGGCTCGAGTACCAATTGCTTTTCTGTTAAACCTGGCAATTGTTCAAGCGTCAACGCTTTATAACGATCATTGGTAAGAATTAAAATATTCTCTTCAGGAATGAACTTTGCTAGTCTAGAAAAAGTTTGCTGTAATAAAGACTTCCCTGTTCCCAGCATATCAATAAATTGCTTGGGGAATTCTGTGGTGCTCATAGGCCAGAATCTTGATCCGATTCCGCCAGCCATTATTACTGCATAATTATTTACATCCATTTTGTTTATTTTAAAAATTCTACCTCTGCATTTGGATTAAACAAGTACACCCTACCTGTTGCAACTTCTACACATTCATAACGCTTCACTCTTTTATTTCCGCGTCTAAAAATCTTGCCATTATATAACCTAAACGTTCCACCTGCAGGTATCTCAAAGATATAATTTTTATCGTTGGGGGGATCGTATTGTTTTAGGGCAAGCGCTAAACGAGCGTCTGTATCACTGGAAGCTTTAGGATTTTTAAAATGCAAGGCAATTAAAGGTAATAGCTGCTGCGGAAAAATCTGTGGTCTAATATAAGGCAACATTAATCGTTGAAAGGTCAATTTCCACTCTTTCCCGTGGGGTTTAATAGCGCGACCGTATTTCTGAAATGCTACCAAATGCGCAATCTCGTGAATCAATGTAATAAAAAAACGATAGGTATTTAAAGTAGTGTTAACTGTTATTTGGTGCGTTCCGTCGCTATTTTTGCGGTAATCTCCGTGCCGAGTGACACGTTCATTTACTATTTTTAGATGTACATTATGTTGCTGTATTAACTGCATCACAGATGTAACAGCAGCTTCAGGAATATATTTCTGAAGGACTTCTTCCATACAATTATGGCGTTGAACTAGAAACCTCTAATACTTTACCATTATAGAATTTTGCTCCTGTCAATGAAAAGTCCATAATATAATTTGCCATCTCTTTAGCAGACAATGGCGCCTTGTAACCAGGGAAAGCTTCTTCCAACATTTCTGTTTGTACCGCTCCTAATGCTAGTACATTAAAGGATGGGCCGCTATCTTTATACTCTTCTGCTAAGACTTCTGTTAAGGTGATAAGCGCACCTTTACTGCTACTATAAGCAGCAAGACCAGGAAACTTAGCGCTCCCTTGCACACCACCCATACTGCTAATATTTACTACGTGACCGTCCTTTTTCATGAATGGTAATACACGTTGTGTTAAGGCAGCAGCGCCAAAGACATTTACTTCATAAGAGTCTTTAAAGTCTTGAATCTTCAACTTATTAAAAGGTTTGTTTACTAGATAACCAGAATTATTGATGAGCACATCAACACGTTTCCATTTTTCTTTTAAAAATTCAGTAACTTTTTTTAAATCTGGTTCGTGAGTAATATCACAAGAAAAACACTGGCAATTATCATTGCCCATACCAGAAACTGGCACTGAGTTTCTAGATAATGCCAACACATTATGACCAGCATTAGCGAGTAGTGCTACGAGCTCGTAGCCTATTCCCCTACTAGTTCCGGTGATAATTATGCTTTTTTTCATTGAGATAGTTTAGGTCAATACATTTAATTTAATGAATTATTGCCCTTC
>JALZVC010000266.1 GCA_023301205.1 Flavobacteriaceae bacterium | reverse complement strand
TTTAAAAACGTTGTCATCGTCTTGATAACCATAACGATTCTAGGGGTGATTGCATCTAAAGTTTCTTCAAGCAGAGTGAATGAAAAACTAATTTGCTAAAGACGTTCAAACTCAAAGTCTCCAAATTTTTCTAGCACCTCATCAAATGCTGCAAATACATCTATACTTTGATCACTTGTGACCATTTTCATTCTGTGTTCCTTAAAATGCGGGATACCTTTAAAGTAATTGGTGTAGTGTCTTCTAGTTTCAAAAACGCCTAGGATTTCACCTTTCCAATCTATTGCCATTTGAAGGTGTCTTCTTGCCGCTTCAACGCGTTCAGTCATTGTTGGTGGCGCTGCGTGTGTTCCTGTTTCAAAAAAATGTTTTACTTCTTTAAAAAACCAAGGATAGCCTATACTTGCTCTTCCTATCATGGCTCCATCCAGACCATATTTATCACGCATTTCCATAGCGCGTTCTGGTGTGGTTACATCTCCATTACCAAAAACTGGAATGTGCATTCTTTGATTGTTCTTCACGTCTGCAATAGGCGCCCAGTCTGCATCTCCTTTATACATTTGTGCACGTGTACGACCATGAATAGAAATGGCCTTACATCCTACATCTTGTAAACGTTCTGCCACTTCTACAATTTTTATAGTATCGTGATCCCAGCCTAATCTTGTTTTTACAGTTACGGGAAGTTTGGTGTGTTTTACCATGGCTTCTGTGAGCGAAACCATTAAATCAATGTCTTTTAAAATACCGGCGCCAGCACCTTTACTTACTACTTTCTTAACGGGGCAACCAAAGTTAATATCTATAATATCTGGCCCGCTTGCCTCAACAATTTCTACACTGCGTAGCATCGATTCTAGCACAGCACCAAAAATCTGAATCCCCACAGGGCGTTCTTTTTCATAGATATCCAGCTTCATAACACTTTTTGCTGCGTCTCTAATTAAGCCTTCGCTGGAGATAAATTCTGTATACACCACATCTGCTCCTTGTTCCTTGCATAACGCACGAAACGGCGGGTCACTCACGTCTTCCATGGGTGCTAATAATAATGGGAAATCGCCTACGTCTATGTCTCCTATTTTGCTCATCTCGTGCCCGTGAAGACGGGTACCTTTTTAATTATATAAATTATAACTTCGGCAAAAATAGTGAAATTGGAAAAAGTGGTGTTGAAAAAAGAAGAGATTAATAATTGCAGTTTATTTAAACCAATAACGTAATAACAATTATTATAGACGCTCCCCTTCATCTGTAGTGTTCTGTCGGTTATTATCCCGCAATCTAGCATTTCCGAAGTTATACTTAAAACCAAGTGTAAATACCCGTGTTTCTGCCTGTGCAGTATAAAAATTATCTTGGTTTAAATATCTTGATATAACGGGACTGTTAGAAGATTTGTTGAAAATGTCGTTTACTCCCGCAGTGATACTTGCTTGCTTATTCCAGAATGATTTCCTGAAAGATACATTTATAAAATGTAAATTATCATAGTCTGCAGAGCCTTGAATTAAATGTGAAATATACTGAGAGGTAAGGTCTGCAGTAAATGTTCTGTCTTTAGATAGAGTGAAATTTGAATATACATATCCATAAAATCCTGCCGTATTGTTCTGTGCACTAAGTTGCGGACTTTCTATGGCTAAAAATTCATTCTCTAAGTAAAATGTAGAGGTTATCACATAAAAATACAGCCACTTTGGCAAATTATTAGGCGTGTATTGAATATCAAAACTATACTGTATGTCGCGTATAAGATTTGACTCACTGGTTCTTAATGTTCTGTTTATATTGTCTTGAAAAGTTAGGGCGTTTAAAGAGTTGTCTGTGGTTTCATAATATGCTTCAAAAGCCCAAGTGTTATTAAAAGAATAGTTGAATGCAATTTTATCTTTAATAGCAGGAACCAAATTTGGGTTTCCTTCATTAAAATTGTTCTCATTTATAAAGTAGCGAAACGGATTTAAATTTTGATACCCAGGTCTTGTGATGCTTTTAGTATAGGCAAATCCTGCGCTGTGCTTTTCATTAAACTCATATTGTCCAGAAATTCTTGGGAATAGATTAAAATAATTATCTGTATTGGTTTCTCCCAGCGTTATTGATCTACCTTCTATGTCTGTATATTCTGCGCGAAGGCCTGTCACTAGGTTTAATTTGCCAAAAGACTTACTAAAATTTACATACGATGCATATATCTTTTCTAAGTAATCAAAGTCATCTGATAGCGCAGTATTAAAAAGATTTACTCCCGTTTCTGTGTCAAAAAAATCAAGTTTACTATTGCTGTCTATATTACTATATTTTAAACCTATCTCAAGCGTGCCATCACTTAGCACATGGGTAAGATCTGTTTGTACTGTGTATATTTTTGTATCCTGATCTGCTTCTGTAAAAAAACGATTAGTGCGCAATAATGTACCCGCGGGATCACTATAGGCTGTGGCTACGTTTTGTAAACGGCCATTGTCATAATCAGTATAATTTACTGATGCTGTAACGTTAGAACCCTCCTCACCTAAAAAAATCTTATAATCTCCTGTCACAGAAATAGTATTTGTGTCAGACTCTAAATCGCTCAAGGTAGTAAAGGTAGAATCAATCACGCTTTGAGAATTTCTTATTTCTGTAAAACCTTTATTGTCGTAGGTTTCATTTGGGTTTACAGAAAATGTTGCGGCAAGGCTAATTGTTTGTTTTTCGTCAAGCGTAAAATCTGCAATTAGATTTCCTTGATGCGCATTAGTTCGTGTGGTACGATTAAAATCACTGTTCCATATAGAATTTGTGCTGCCGTCTGGCTCAAAGAAGCGAATAAAACCTAGGTCTTCTTTAAAATTTTTGCGTCTATTAAAGCCATAGCCCCCGTAAAAATTAAGCCATTTGTTCTTGTAAAAATGAGAAGTTCCTATGCTGTATTTGGGGAAAACGCCTTGGGTATAATTTGTATTTACAGACCCCTTGTAACCTATAGCTATTGCCTTTGATGTATTAATATTTAATACCGTCCCAGTCGCGCCGTCATATGTTGCAGATGGGTTTGTAATCACCTCTACATTTTTAATATTTGAAGCGTCTGTATTCTGTAATAAAGAAACCACTTCTGTTGGAGATAGATATACTCTCTTATTGTTTATGTAAATAATAGGAGCACTAAACTTTATTTTTATTTCTTCATCAATGACTATTACGCCGGGAGTTTTTTTCAATAAATCAAACGTGTTCCCTACAGACAGTGAGGTGTTTTCTACATTAAAAACGAGCTTGCCTGCTTCTTTTTTAATCGTGGGTCTTTTAGCTGTGATTACTGTTTCTCCTAGACTTTCTTCGGAAATAACTAACGTAATATTCCCTAGGTTTTTTGGAGCCGAGACTTCTATGTTTTTGGTTGTAAAGCCCAAATAACTCACCGTCAAAATATAAGATGAAACAGCAGGAGCTTGTATTTTAAAATTTCCGAAGTCATCGGTAGTGGTTCCGCTTATAAATTTAATTCCTGCATCTCCTTCAGAGGGTATTTCAGAAATGAGTATGGTTGCAAAAGAGATGGGTGCGTTTGTGTCGTCAACAACAGTACCTGATACTGTGGTCTCTTGACTGATTGCACCAACCGTGCAAAAAAGAAAATATAGAATAAATAGTATCCGCATAAATAATATATAAGTTAAAAATTAATTGAATGGGGATTATTCATTGTAAATCTGCATATTTAATATGAGGTATCAAAGATTTTAAAAGATTAATCGTTGTATGGTGCTGTTCTTAACTATGTTTGATTTGCAATTAGCTTATATTTGCAAAAATACCGCAGAATAACTCGTGTTTTTGCGGTATCAAATTTTGAAATAAAAGAGTTTTCGCGTTAACAAAGGAAAAAATTTACCCGCCTATGCGGGCATATAAAATGAAGAACATTCGCAATTTTTGCATTATAGCACACATTGATCACGGAAAAAGCACACTAGCAGACAGATTATTAAGTGCTACTGGTGCCGTGACAGCTCGTGAAGAGCAAGCGCAGCTTTTAGATAGTATGGACCTAGAGCGAGAGCGAGGGATTACTATTAAGAGTCACGCCATACAAATGGAATACACACACGAAGGGGAAGAATATATCTTAAATCTTATTGATACTCCAGGACACGTAGATTTCTCTTATGAAGTTTCGCGTTCTATTGCCGCTTGTGAAGGGGCACTATTAGTAGTAGATGCTGCACAAAGTATCCAAGCACAAACCATATCTAACCTATACTTAGCGCTAGAGAATGATCTAACGATTATCCCAGTTTTAAATAAAATTGATCTTCCTTCTGCAAGCCCAGAAGAAGTTACCGATGATATTGTAGACCTATTAGGCTGTGATGCAGATGAGGTGATACCTGCTTCAGCAAAAACAGGCATTGGTATTGTAGAAATTTTAGCCGCAGTAATTGACCGTATTCCTGCACCTACAGGTATTGAAGATGAGTCTTTACAGGCCTTAATTTTTGATTCTGTTTATAACCCTTTTAGAGGAGTAGAGACGTATTTTAGAGTGCTTAATGGTTCTATTAAAAAAGGACAAAACATTAAGTTTATGGCTACGGG
>JALZVC010000265.1 GCA_023301205.1 Flavobacteriaceae bacterium | reverse complement strand
TGCATTTAAAGCCGTCTTCCCATTTTATTTTTGCTAAATATGCTTTACAAGCATCATCATTTGGTAATTCTTTTACAAAACTGAGTAGATTTTGATCTTTAAATACTTCCGTAAACCTTGTTTTTATTGATAACAAAATACAGAATTTAAATGATTAACTCAATAAATAAAATAGAGGTAGCTACAGATTTTTGTTCCTGCTCAGAGCTAGGAAGATTTTCTTATATTGTATCTAATTAAAAATATAAAGTCAACTATAATAGCTGCTAAAAGAATAAAAAATTAATAGACCCTACTAATTTTACAATAGCAAATCCTGCTTGTTCCGGTGCACTTGGGTCAGATTGAATTACAGTTATTGCATGTATTTGCATTAATATCTTTTATTTTTTCTACCGGCTAACGTAACGACTACCGACCATTTACTGCTGCCCATACTTCTTAGCATAACGATGCCATAACTCTGTCTGGTGTGTTTCTAGTGATATCGCTCTACCATCTATAAAGGCATCAGTTAGTACATTAGTTCTCATATCCAGTGCATCACCTTCACTAATAAAGAAAGTAGCACTTTTACCTATTTCTAGGGTTCCGTATGTATCGTCTATACCTAAAATTTTAGCTGTATTTCCAGTTATTAATTGGAGAGCAGTCTCTTTATCCATTCCTTGTCCTACTACTTGTCCTGCATAAAACGGTAAGTTTCTGGTCTGAAAATTTGAAGCCTCCGCATTTTGAAGACCTACAAGCACACCCGCATCTGCTAATAACTTTGGTAACTTATACGGTAAATCATAATCATCATCATCGCGTTTTGGTAAGTTATGCGTCTGTTGTACTAAAACAGGTACATTTTGTGTTTTTAAGAAATTGGTAATTTTATGTGCTTCATAACCTCCTATAATTACTATAGATGTTACCCCTGCTTCTTTTGCAGTGGTTACAGCATCAATAATTTCTTTTTCGCTATCCGCATAGATATATAATTTTTTAGCTCCAGTAAAGAGCCCTTGCATTGCTTTATAGCCTTCATTTGCAATAGCAGCATCTGAATACGCTTTACTGCTAGTCAAATAATTTTTAATTTCTGAAATCTGATTCGTGTACTCTTTATTAGGTGTAAATCCACGAGCTTCTCCAATCCACCAGCGACCACGTCTAAAACTTCCTGGCCAGTGTAAATGAATCCCATCATCTTCTTTAATAGCTGCGTCTTCCCAGTTCCAAGCGTCAAATTGTACAATAGAACTTGAACCAGAAATTCGACCTCCTTGTGGCGTAATTTGCCCAAGAAGAACACCATTAGGGCGCATACTCTCCACAACTTTGCTTTCTGCATTATAGGCGATAATACTTTTTACATTAGGGATAAATTCTCCAAGCTCATCTTGATCATTACTTGCTCTAACGGAGTTTACTTCTATTAAACCTAAGGACTTTGCTGGTGCAATAAATCCTGGATAAATATGCTTGCCAGAACCATTAATAGTTTTCCCTGCTTGTCGAGTTTGACCTTCGCCAATGGCAGTGATCTTACCATTTTCAAAAATAAGATGCCCGTCTGTGATAACTTTACCATTTCCAAGGTGATACGTGCCACCGTTTACAATGAGTACTTCACTTTGCGCATCGCCTGGTGTTTGCTGTGCAGATAGGGTAGTGGCTGCCAGAAACACAACGGCTGTTAGTATGTTATATATGATTTTCATAATTTATATTTTAAAAAGTATTCTATAAAAAACACTTGAATTTTTATTCTAATTATTCGTTGGTCTGACCCGTTCAATTGCTTCTAACAGCGAAGCGGTCTCACTTCTCATTTCTCTCACCGCGAAGCAATCTAATTAATAGTTTCACATTCAAAATGAATCTTATCCTTTTTCATTGGTGGTCTTTTCTTTCCGCCTTTTCCATCTTTACCGCCTTTGTCTTCAAGCATCATATTAATCAACTTAGTACGTTCTTGCTTAATCGCCGCACGTTTTGCGCTGTCTTGTTCCAAATCAAAATACGTTTTCCCTTCGATAATCGTCTTTTCTGCTTTTGCATACACAGATAAAGGATTGTCTGTCCACAATACTAAATCTGCGTCTTTTCCTTGCTTGATACTACCTACACGATTGTCTATGTGCAATAGTTTTGCCGGATTAATGGTGACCATCTTCCAAGCTTCTTCTTCACTCATACCGCCATACTTCACACTTTTACCTGCTTCTTGATTTAATCGTCTAGACATCTCTGCGTCATCACTATTAATGGCTGTTGTGATCCCTTGCTTTGCCATAATCGCCGCATTATAAGGTATTGCGTCGTTTACTTCATATTTGTAAGCCCACCAGTCGCTAAAAGTAGAAGCGCCCACCCCGTGTTCTTTCATTTTGTCTGCTACTTTATAGCCTTCAAGGATATGCGTAAATGTATTTACTCTAAAGTTGAAACGTTCTGCTACTTTCATTAACATGTTAATCTCGCTTTGCACATAACTGTGGCAACTAATGTAGCGTTCGCCATTTAATATTTCGACAATGACTTCCATTTCTTCATCGTATCTGTAGTTACCAGATTTTTTAGCGGCTTCATATTCTTTTCCTCTATTAAAGTAGCTTACAAATACTTGCTCAACACCCATACGGGTTTGCGGAAAACGGTTAAAACTTTGCCAGTTAGATTGCTTTACATTTTCCCCGAGGGCAAACTTGATAAACTTAGGGCTGTTGTCATAGATCATTTGATCTGCACTATCGCCCCATTTCATTTTAATAATCGCAGAACGACCACCAATAGGATTTGCAGAACCGTGCAAAATTTGAGCAGACGTTACACCACCAGCAAGATTGCGATAAATATCTACATCTTCTGGGTCTACCACGTCTTCTATAGTCACTTCTGCGCTAGAGTTTTGTCCAGCTTCGTTAACTGCCAGTGTACCTATATGCGTATGTTCATCAATCACACCTGCCGTTAGGTGTTTTCCTGTAGCATCAATAACTTGTGCACCACCACTAGAGAGATTCTTGCCTATTTTAGAAATCTTTCCGTTTTTTACAAGTACATCTGTTTCAGTTAAAATACCAGCGTTTTCGCCTGTCCACACGGTAGCATTTTTAAACAACATGGTTTGCTGTTGTGGTTGTGTCACATTTCCGTAGCCCACATTAGGGTAAGTCATTGGCACCATTTCTGGCATTTTAGTAGCTTTCTTGTCTTTCATTTCTTCTTCGGAAACGCCATTGGTTTGTACTGCCGTGAATTCGCTTTCATTTCCGTTAGGTAATAATAGTCTTCCTGTAAAGCTCGTGCCGTTTTTAGGAATAACGCCCGTTGTTCTATATACCTCATTTTTCGCTTTGTCTGTAAACGAAAGTGATACCCAGTTATCGGTATAACTCAATTTTGAAGGAAATGAAACACTATCTAGTTTGACTTCTGCATCGGGAGATGAAGCCTTACCACTTATTTTTAATTTATAAGATTTGCCTCCAGCATTCATTGTGTATTCTCCTCTAATATCTTTCTTATTTCTATCATTGATCACATTTTTGCGCCCTTGTACCCAGTTTTCGTATATCACGGTGCCGTCTTCAAATAAAGGCCCAGAGGTTATTAAAAAGTTTGCATAACG
>JALZVC010000264.1 GCA_023301205.1 Flavobacteriaceae bacterium | reverse complement strand
ATACGATGCTTAAAAAATGTCTAGTTTATAAATAATAGATGTACCCAAAATTAATCCAGTAAATCCAATCATTTGCTTTGTTTTCTGGAACAGGGACACCATCACCTGGAAGAAATTGACTGTTAAATTCTTGTCGAGGATTTAATCCATCTACAAAATCTGAGAAATACTGCTGCCATCTCATATCTAGCATTAAGTCACTCAATTCAGTTAATTTGTATCGCACACCTGCACTCGCCACAATAGACCAAGTAGAACCTCCTTCCTGTTGATAAGCCCCTATAAACTTGGGAAAATCAGTAGTTTCTAGCGCCCCCCCATTTGTTGTAAAAGATTCAGGGTCAAAAGTAACAAAATGAACCCCAGCACTTATAAAGGGGGCAAAACTTCCTGTTCTGGCGGCAAAATCTCTTATACTAAAAGGAAAATATTCTATTTGAGAGCCAATATCAAAAACAGTCGTAGATCCTCTAACGGATCGTAAGTAATTCGCTTCAACTGTAGTCCGACTAGGATCTACCAATTCGCCAAAATGCTGTAACTGCGTTTTGTGATAATCAATCTCGTTACGAATTTTAAAATGGTCGTTAAAATATTTATCTCTCGTATAGCAATTACAATCTGCTCGATAAGAAAAATTTAAATAATGGATGAGACCGATACCTATTGTACTGTTGCCAATATTGGTATCAAAGTCACCTCGTAGTCCATAATCACTATAAAAAGCGATGGGGCCAGTGATAACTCCAACTTCATGGGAGAAGCCAAGCTGACTGATTGCATCTTGTTTTGAGAATAGAAAAAACAAGCATACCACTAGCAAATAACGGGTCTGCATAATAAAATAGGTTAATAATTGGGTGCAACAAATATATAAAAACTAATGACATGTCGAAATTTAAACCCCATATTTACCTTATTAATAAAATTTTAGCATCAATTATTAGCAGAAAACTTATATTTGTTGGCAGAAAAATAACAGCCATAAATTAAGTGATTTTATAATTTTAACCACCATAACAACTGGTAATATACATATCTCTAAAATTTAGTCTTCTTATTTTATCAAATCAATAATAAAAACTTACAACAGCTAAAACCTGTTTACTTAATAACAATCAAAAAAGATGAAAAAAAGCATCAAAGACTTTATTGCTTTAGTAGAGAAAAGCAATCCTAACGAACCTGAATTCATGCAAGCTGTAACTGAGGTTGCAGAGACTGTAATTCCTTTTATTGAAGCGAACGAGGTCTATCAGGGAAAAATGTTGCTAGAGCGCATGGTAGAGCCAGAGCGTACCATAATTTTTAGAGTACCATGGACAGATAAAAATGGTAACATTCAAGTGAACCGTGGATATAGAGTAGAATTCAACTCTGCTATTGGACCTTATAAAGGGGGGCTTCGTTTTCACCCTTCTGTAAACTTAAGCATCCTTAAGTTTTTAGGGTTTGAACAAACTTTTAAAAATAGCTTAACAACACTTCCTATGGGAGGTGGTAAAGGAGGGTCAGATTTTAACCCTAAAGGAAAAACAGATAATGAAGTGATGCGTTTTTGTCAAAGTTTTATGTCAGAGCTTTCTCGTCATATTGGCCCAAATACAGATGTACCTGCTGGAGATATTGGAGTAGGTGGTCGTGAGATAGGCTTTATGTTTGGTCAATACAAACGTCTTCAAAACGAGTTTACAGGTGTTCTTACTGGTAAAGGGCGTTCTTTTGGAGGGTCATTAATTAGACCAGAAGCAACAGGATACGGTAACGTATACTTTGCAAAAAACATGTTAGCTACTAAAGGCGAAAGCTTTAAAGGAAAAACAGTTGTAATATCTGGTTCTGGTAACGTAGCACAATATGCCGCAGAAAAAGCAATGGAGTTTGGTGGTAAGGTAGTTACTCTGTCAGATTCTGGAGGATACATTTTTGACAGTGAAGGAATAGATGCTGAAAAATTAGCTTTTGTAATGGAGCTTAAAAATGTAAGGAGAGGACGTATTTCAGAATATGTTGATAAATACCCTTCTGCAAAATATAACGCAGGTAAAAGACCTTGGGCAGAGAAATGTGATATTGCACTGCCTTGTGCAACGCAAAATGAACTCAACGTAGATGAAGCAAATACACTTGTAGCTAGCGGATGTATGTGTGTGAGTGAAGGAGCAAATATGCCAACTACACCAGATGCTATTGAGGTTTTTAGCAAAGCAAAAATACTTTTTGCACCAGGAAAAGCATCTAATGCTGGTGGAGTAGCAACCTCTGGATTAGAAATGTCACAAAATGCTATTGGTCTTAGCTGGCCAGCAAAAGAAGTAGACGAAAAGCTACACAACATCATGAATGACATCCACGCTGCATGCGTGCAATATGGTAAAGATGGTGATGGTTACGTTGATTACGTAAAAGGAGCTAATATTGCTGGTTTTGTTAAAGTTGCCGAAGCAATGATGGCCCAAGGTGTAGTGTAACACACGACACATAATTCTATTTAAAAAAGGCTATCAATATGATAGCCTTTTTTCTTGTAAATTCGCAATATATTTTTCTTTAGCGTGTTATTAACAATACAGAAAATTACAATTTATGAAAAAGCTCTCTTATAGCTTTATTTTTGTTTTACCCTTTTTGGTAGGCGCTCAAAATTTTGAAAATAACTGGACCGGACATTTTTCTTATGTTTCAGTAAACAGCATTAGTCAAGGAAATGATCGGGTATACGCTGCTGCAGATAACTCGGCTTTTACTTATGATTTATCTACGTTGCAGTTAGAAACAATATCTACCATACAAGGTCTTTCTGGCGAAAACATTGCCACTTCGTATTATAGTGAAGCCGAAGATCTTTTTGTTATTGGGTATGAAAATGGACTAATAGAAATTGTTCTTCAGGACGGTGATATACTAACTGTTGTAGACATACTTGACCAACAAAACATACCACCTAACCGTAGACGCATCAACCATTTTAACGAACACAATGGTATACTATACATTTCTGCAGGTTTTGGTATTTCAGAATACAATTTACAAACCTTAGAGTTTGGTGAGTCTTTTATTATAGGAGATGGCGGGACATTTATAAGTGTATTACAATCGGCTATTGATCCGCCATTTATTTATGCAGCTTCGCCAGAAGGCGGAATACGCAGAGCTAACTTTAATAATAGTAACATCATTAATTTTGAGGAGTGGGATACCCTTTCTGGCGGAAATTTTAAAGGGGTGCAAACATTGAGTAGTCAAGTCTATTGTCTTCGAGATGACAATACCGTACTACTTTTCCAGAACGGGACTGGATTTACACAAGTAGGTTCTTTTGAGCAAGCGATTATTGATTTTAATGCCTTTGATGATCTCCTCACACTTGTCTTTTCTAATAGAATGCAGGCATACGATGAAGATTTTCAACTTGTAGCATCTGTAGCAGGTATTCCAGATTTTGATTACACCTTACTTTCTGGATTGGCATTTGACGAAACGTTCTATTTGGGAACAACAGAGTTTGGTCTACTTGAAGTGCCTTTTAATAGTAATCAAGCTATACAATTATTACCCGATGGCCCTATCTTAAATACGCCATTTGCAATTGCCGCATCTCCAGGACAATTATGGGTTAATTTTGGTGAAGTTGACGTTGACTTTAATCCGTTCCCTCTAACTAGAAGAGGAATTAGCAACTTAAAAGAGGGAAGCTGGACAAACATTCCTTTTTCAGAAATTTTTGGCGCTAATGATCTTGTCAACGTTGCTATAAATCCTGAAAATGTTAATGAAGTTTATATGACTTCTTTTAACAAAGGACTTTTAAGAATACAAGATCAAGAACCCGAAGTGTTGTTTGATGATACTAATAGCCCTCTTGAATCCTTTTTACCAAATGCACTTGATATTAGATTAAACGGATTAGATTTTGACAGGGATGGTAACCTTTGGTTTTTACAATCCAGAACGGTAGATGGGCTCATACGTCTCACTCCTGAAGGAACTTTTACAAAGTTTGACATGTCAAATATTATCTCAGATCCCGGTCTTGCGTGGAGTGAACTTGCAATAAGCAGGCAAGGAACTATCTTTTTTGCAGATACTGAAAATGGTTTAGTTGGTTTTCAACCTAATGGAGGTAATGTTAACATTATTAGCGATG
>JALZVC010000263.1 GCA_023301205.1 Flavobacteriaceae bacterium | reverse complement strand
AAACCATTGATTATCAAATAAATATACGAAAAAACGACGCAAAAAACAAATATAAAGAGCTAATAATCAAATATTTAGACCCTTAACTTAATGACATTGAACTAGCGCTAGCGGGGCACATAAATATCAAAACGAAATAGTAAAGTGATGCTTATTTAAAAACCTACCCCAATCGATCCTTAGCCATCTTCTTACCTAGCTCGACACCAGGCTGGTCATAACTAAAGATATTCCAGATTACACCTTGCACAAAGAGTTTGTGTTCGTACAACGCGATGAGTTTACCTAAAGAATTAGGCGTGAGTTTTTCAATCTTCAACATATTTGAAGGGCTGTTGCCTTCAAAACGCTTAAAGTTAGTTGACACGGGCTTGCCAAAGGTACCTTGCGCTAATGCATCTGCCTGCGCATAGCAGTTGGCAAGTAATTTTGCTTGATGGTCTTCATTAGCATATAACGACTGTGTGTAGCAAATAAAATCTGTAGGGATCAACTTAGTCCCTTGATGCAGCAACTGCATAAACGCGTGTTGTGCATTAGTCCCCGTGCTCCCCCATACGATAGTTCCTGTTTGATAATCTACCGGCTGCCCATTTCTGTCAATGCTTTTCCCGTTGCTTTCCATTACAGCTTGTTGCAGGTAATCTACGACTTTAGATAAATATTGACTATACGGCAATACGGCTTCTGTTTCGGTCTCAAAAAAATTATTGTACCATACAGAAATCATTGCCAGCAGTACCGGCATATTTTGATCAAACGGTGTGTCTTTAAAATGACCATCCATCGCGTGTGCCCCTTTTAACAATTCCTCAAAATTAGTATAGCCAATAGCGCAACAGGTAGATAATCCTACGGCGCTCCATAAGGAGAAACGACCGCCTACCCAATCCCACATAGGGAAAATATTTTCTTCAGAAATGCCATAGTTTCTAACCGCTTCTAGATTTGTAGAAACAGCTACAAAATGATTACTCACAGCTGCTTCTGAAGCTTTATCAATAAACCAACTACGTATGGTAGTTGCATTTGTAAGGGTCTCTTGTGTCGTGAAGGTTTTTGAAACAATAATAAATAAAGTTGTTTCTGGATCTACTTTTTTAAGCGTTTCCATCACGTGATCTCCATCTACGTTAGATACATAATGTACGGCTAGATGATTTTTATAAAAAGAAAGTGATTCGGTTACCATAGCTGGCCCGAGGTCGCTCCCTCCTATTCCTATATTAACTATAGTTTTGATTGCTTTACCCGTATGTCCTTTCCAGTTGCCTGATATTATTTTTTCTGAAAAGTCACGCATTTGAACCAACGCTTCTTTTACTTCTGGCTTCATCGCTTTGAAGTCTCGCAGCGCAGTGTGAAGTACGGCTCTATTTTCGGTTTCGTTAATATGCTCGCCCTTGTATTGTGCTTCAATGGCTTCCTTAAGTTTGCACTCTTCTGCCAGTTGTAACAGGAGTTGTAACGTTTCTGAAGTGATCCTATTTTTAGAATAATCTAGTGTGAAGTCTTCCCAAACAAAAGACATAGCTTTCCGCCTTCCTTTTTCCGAAGCAAATAATTCTTGTATGTGGGCTTCACTAATTATCTCAAAATGAGCATCTAGTTGTTGCCAAGCTTTGGTTGTTGTCGGATTTATTTTTGGGATGGGCATGTAATTATTTTATTGTGCTTCGACTGCGCTCAGCATGACATTGTTATTATAAATTACTTGATGACGTTTGCGCGATAGTGTTCAATCAAGCCGTCAATAGGACGTCTAATTATGTTGCCCAACTCGATATGATATGGCTTCATGCAATCGCGAATGATATCTTCACTAAAATGTGCAATACTACCTATAAAATGAATAGGCACGTGCTGCGCTTCTTTAAAACACAAGATGCGCTTTTCTATAAATTTATTAATTCCTTCGCTTATTAGACCGTAAAAATAACCATTTATTTCCATTGCATTCTCTGGTCTGGTCTTACAAGGCTGAAATATGAACTCGGCAAAAGAAGCCAAATACATATTAGGATTGGGCTTTTTGTAAATATTCAATTTAATTTCATCTGCGTCAAGATTGTAGGTACTTTTAAATTCTTCGGCAAGAATATCTGGCATTTTATTATAGTAATAATCACGTAGCAGCCTTTTTCCGAAGTAATTACCACTGGCTTCATCCATTAATATAAAGCCTAAAGACTCAATGTGATTATGAATTTCTTTACCGTCAAAATAACAACTGTTAGAGCCTGTACCAAGAATACAAACGATTCCTGGTTCTTGGGTAGCTGCATAAACTGCCGCCACGGTATCTTCTGCTACGGTAACTTTTGCATTTACAAAAAGTGACTCAATGGTCTCTTTTAATAATTGCGTTGGTCTAGGAGTACCACAACCAGCACCATAAAAATCAACACGTGTGACTTTAGTAAATAGCATTTTTAAATCTTTATTAGCTGCTATCCTAGTTTTTAATTCTTGCCCTGGGATTACCACTGGATTTAAACCAAGGGTACGTGTTTTTAAAACCGCTTCTCCATTGTTATCTAGAAGAATCCAGTCGCATTTTGTAGAACCACCATCTGTTATTAAAATCATATCTACTAGTTTCGATTATTTAAAAATGTCAGTCTGAGCACAGTCGAAGACACTAAAAATACTATGTCATAAGGATTTCGACTGCGCTCAATCTAACATCCTAAATAAGATTAAAGTGAAGCTACGTGCGCAGTTAACTCAATCAACTTAGCAGAATACCCATATTCGTTATCGTACCAAGCTACTAATTTAAAGAAATTGTCGTTGAGTGCAATTCCTGCTTCTGCATCAAAATTACAGGTATGCGGGTCACTGCGATAATCCATAGAAACTACAGGTTCTTCTGTGTAACTCACTATTCCTTTA
>JALZVC010000262.1 GCA_023301205.1 Flavobacteriaceae bacterium | reverse complement strand
ATTATGCGTCACGATCAAGAAGATGAAAATCGCGTGAACCAAACGTTAATTGATTTTTCTAAAAAGCACGAGGTAAAATTAGTTGCAGCAAATAACACCTATTATATTGATAAAGAGAGTGCAAATGCACACGATATTTTACTCTGCGTAAAAGACGGAGAAAAACAAGCAACACCTATAGGTCGTGGTCGTGGTTATCGCTACGGATTGCCTAATCAAGAGTATTATTTTAAGTCTCAAAACGAGATGAAGGCCTTGTTTAAGGACCTTCCACAAGCAATTAGTAACATCACAGATGTTATTGATAAGATTGAGCCGTATAGTTTACAACGTGATGTGCTATTGCCTAAGTTTGATATTCCAGAAGATTTTAAGATTGCAGAAGATGAAACAGATGGCGGTAAAAGGGGGGAGAATGCATTTTTAAAACACTTGACCTATATAGGCGCAGAAAAACGCTATGGTGAGATTACAGACGCCATAAGAGAACGAATTGATTTTGAACTTGATGTAATTGCAAACACAGGGTATCCAGGTTATTTCTTGATAACAGAAGACTTTATACGAGAAGCGCGAGAGATGGATGTATCTGTAGGACCAGGTCGTGGGTCTGCCGCGGGTAGTGTGGTCGCCTATTGTTTAAAAATCACCAATATTGATCCTATTAAGTACGATTTGCTTTTTGAGCGTTTTTTAAATCCAGATCGTGTGAGTATGCCCGATATTGATATTGATTTTGATGACGAGGGGAGAGGTCGTGTAATGCAGTATGTAATTGATAAATACGGAAGTAATCAAGTAGCCCAAATTATCACTTACGGGACGATGGCGGCAAAGTCTTCTATAAGAGATACGGCGCGTGTATTAGACTTGCCTTTAAACGAAGCAGATCACGTGGCAAAGTTGATACCTAATATGACCAAGCTTGCAAAAGTTTTTGGTTATACTGAAAAAGAACTCAAGCAAAAATTTAGGAGTGATGAGTTGCCTAAAGTGTTAGAACTTATCTCGATAAGTGAAGGAGTTGATCTTACGGCGCAAACCATCAATCAAGCTAAAAAACTAGAAGGTTCAGTTAGAAACACGGGTATTCATGCTTGTGGTGTTATTATTACGCCAAGTGATATTACAGATTTTGTTCCGGTGGCTTTGGCAAAAGATTCAGATTTATATGTGACACAGTTTGATAATTCTGTAGTGGAAGATGCTGGGCTGCTAAAGATGGATTTTTTAGGGCTGAAAACGTTGACCTTGATTAAGGATACCGTTAAACTGGTAAAGCATAAACATGATATAGATTTAGATCCAGATAATTTTCCCTTAGATGATGTGAAAACGTACGAGTTGTTCCAGCGAGGGGAAACCGTGGGGATCTTTCAATATGAATCTGCCGGGATGCAGAAATATATGAAGGAGCTAAAGCCAACGGTTTTTGGAGATCTTATTGCAATGAACGCGCTATACCGCCCAGGACCTTTAGAATATATTCCTAGTTTTATTAAGCGTAAAAATGGCGAAGAAGAAATCGAGTATGATCTTCCAGCGATGGAAGAATATCTTGATGAAACCTATGGAATTACGGTCTACCAGGAGCAGGTAATGCTGCTGTCTCAAAAGCTAGCGGATTTTAGTAAAGGTGATGCAGATGTCTTACGTAAGGCAATGGGTAAAAAACAAAAGTCTGTACTTGATAAAATGAAACCTCGTTTTATTGAGAACGCGGTTGCAAAAGGTCATGATGCAGAAAAGTTAGAGAAAATCTGGAAAGATTGGGAAGCCTTTGCTAGTTATGCCTTTAATAAAAGTCATTCTACCTGTTATGCTTGGATTGCTTACCAAACAGCTTATTTAAAAGCGCACTATCCAGCAGAATATATGGCTGCGGTATTGAGTAATAATATGCGTGACATTAAGCAGGTCACATTCTTTATGGACGAGTGTCGCCGTATGGGCTTAGAAGTTTTGGGGCCAGATGTTAATGAGTCTTTTTACAAGTTTACTGTAAATGATCGGGGTGCAGTTCGTTTTGGTATGGGCGCAATAAAAGGAGTAGGGGCGAATGCAGTAGACACGATTGTGGAAGAACGTGTTAAGGTAAAATACAAATCTATTTTTGATATGTCTAAACGTATTAATTTACGTGCTGCCAACAAAAAGGCTTTCGAAAATCTTGCGCTAGCGGGAGGTTTTGATAGTTTTGACACCCATCGCGCGCAGTACTTGCATAAAGATAGCGACGGACAAACCTTCTTAGAAAAAGTATTAAAATACGCCAATAAATACCAAGAATCTGAAAACAGCAGCCAGGTAAGTTTGTTTGGAGAATCTAGTGAAGTGCAAATCCCAGAGCCAGAAGTGCCACCTTGCGAAGAGTGGGGGACGATGCAAAAACTAAAACAAGAACGGGAAGTTGTTGGTGTTTATATTTCTGGACATCCGCTAGATGACTTTAAGGTAGAAATGAAGTCGTTTACTAATTGCCGTGTAGCAGATTTTAATGAGCTAGAACAACACGTAGGGAAAGAGATGACCTTTGGTGGCATTGTGGCAGATGTGCAGCATCGCGAATCTAAAGCGGGAAAAGGTTGGGCTATTTTTACGGTAGAGGATTATGACGATAGTTATGATTTTAAAATTTTTGGCGAAGAGTATTTAAAGTTGCGCCACTTTTTGGTTCCTAATAGTTTTATCTACGGTAAGGTCTATGTAAAGGCAGGATGGACAAATCGTGATACAGGCAAAAAAGGCGATCCCCGTATGCAATATAATAGTATGCAACTCTTGCACGATGTTATGGAAAATCAAGCAAGAAAATTGACCATCCAGATGCCCATAAAAGAAGTGGTTGACGAAAAGATAGATTTTTTAGAAACCTTGTTTAAGGAAAATCCAGGCAAGCATCAATTGCATTT
>JALZVC010000261.1 GCA_023301205.1 Flavobacteriaceae bacterium | reverse complement strand
TCTGTTATTTTAGAAAAACTGATTACAGGGCAACTTAAGCTTATTTATGTGGCGCCAGAAAGTTTATGGGGGCTCACGAACTACCTTTCAAAAATTGAGATTAATCTTATCGCCATTGATGAAGCCCACTGTATATCATCATGGGGTCACGATTTTAGGCCAGCTTATACGCAATTAGGTAGATTGAAACAAGAATTTCCAGGCACTCCTATCATCGCCTTAACGGCAACTGCAGATCGGGCTACTCAAGATGACATTCTCAAACAACTTGGAATCCCTGCTGCTAAAAAGTTTGTTTCTTCTTTTGACAGGCCTAATATTTATCTTAATGTTCGTCCTGGTCAAAACCGCATTCAGCATATTTTTAAATTTTTAAGCGCACGCGGATTGCAAAGCGGAATTATATATTGCTTGAGCAGAAAAAGCACTGAGAATATTACTACAAAGCTTAGAGCTAAAGGATACGATGCAGCGGCGTATCACGCAGGTTTATCTACGGAAGACCGCACACAAATACAAGAAGATTTTATAAACGACCGTACACCCATTATTGTTGCAACTATTGCTTTTGGGATGGGTATTGACAAAAGTAACGTGCGTTGGGTGATACATTATAATATGCCTAAAAACATTGAGGGCTATTATCAAGAAATAGGCCGTGGAGGTCGTGACGGGCTCAAAGCACAAGCGCTCATGTTTTACAGTTATGCAGATGTTTTAATGCTTCGGAAATTTACTGAAGGGACACCTACACAAGATTTTCAATTAGCTAAACTAGAGCGAATGCAACAATTTTCAGAATCACTTAATTGCAGGCGAAAGGCATTGCTAAGTTATTTTGGAGAGAACCTAGCAGAAGATTGTGGTAATTGTGATATTTGTAAAAACCCACCTAAATTCTTTGACGGTACCTTAATTGCTCAAAAAGTATGTTCTGCTGTTGCAAGAATGAAAGAACAAGAAGCCATAGGAACTGTGATTGATGTTTTAAGAGGTGCACAAAACCAACAAGTATTAGAAAAGGGATATCAATCAATAAAAACCTACGGTGCTGCAAGAGACCTTTCTTGGAAGGATTTACAGCAGTATATTATACAATTATTAAATCAAGGCATTCTACAAATTTGGTTTCATGAAAAAGGGCGCTTAGTCTTAACTCCGCAAGCAAAGCAAATTTTATTTGAAGGCAAGAAAATACGGCTGGCAAATCTTATTCAACAAACTGAAGAAACACAAAAACCTAAAATAACTAGAAATACTAGCGCTAAAAAGGACCTCTTTGAAAAACTGCGTACACTACGTTCTTCACTTGCCGCTACAATGGGTGTTCCTGCTTATGTTATTTTTAGCGATGCTAGTCTTCAGGATATGCAAGATAAAAAACCTAGAACAGTGGCTCAATTTTCTGAGATTAGTGGAGTAGGTCAAGCTAAACTAGACAAATATGCAGACGCATTCTTAAAAGTGATTGCAAAACATCTAGGCACAAAAAACTCAAAAGTGACAACGCATCAAAAAACCTATGAGCTTTTTAAAGAGGGAAAAACAATTGAAGAAATTGCAACTAACAGAGGAATAACTGAAAGTACCATTTATGCCCATCTGATTAAAATGCATGAAAGTGGAACAGCAATAGATTTAAATCAATTTATTACAAAAGAAGATTTACAAAAAATTAAAACTGCTAAAAAAACTTTGAAGCAACCTGACGGATTAAAGGTTTATTTTGACCATTTTAATGAGAAGCTCTCCTACAACAAAATTAGATTGGGTCTTTATTTATCTTCACTATAAAATCAAAAAAACCACCAAGATTTCGCAAGGTGGTTTTTCCTTTTTCATAGCAACTTAAAACGATGTTTTTCCAAATGTACTAATTTTATTAACCTTAAAATATATGGGACAAAAAAACTCGTTTTATTTACCAATATAAATATATGGTCTAAATAGCACTTATTAAATCAATGTGAGAAAAATGTGAAGTTAAATATGAGATTAAATATGAGGTTTTAAACATAGATTTTTATCTTTAACTTTTTAATCAACAATCTCATGAAAGCCAACCACATTTTTTTGATGCTATTTTGCTTTACACTTGTACCTAATGTGTTTTCGCAAGAAGAAGCATCAACTTACCCTACAAAAAAAGAGCTTTTAGAACTCATAAAAAATCAAAACACTTCTTCTAAAGATCAAATAAACAATCTTAGGATGTTAGGTCAATATTATATGGGTGAATCTTCAGATTCTGCTGCTTATTATTTTAACCAAGGCCTTGCTCTGAGTAAAAAAGAAAAAGATAGTTTTAACGCTATGAAGCTTTATAATAGAATGGCGCTACTACAAATTTATTATGAAAATGACCCAGTGGCCATACAATATACGGACAGTGCTTTTTCATTTGCAAATAGAGAAAACCAAAAACACTACGCAAGTATCGCCTACAGTTACCAGATACAGGCAAGAGCAAATTACTATCAAGAACTTAATGACCTCGCATTAGAAAAATACCTAGAGGCTAATAAATATTTATTAAAGGATATTCAAGATAAAGTAACGAAAACCTATTTAGCAGAAAACTATACTGAACTAGCCTCTATATGCCTGGCTACAGATAATAAAAGAACCGCGCTGGCTTATATTAATAAATCTTTAAAATTATCTAAACCCATTGAAGCTTGGTGGGAAGTAGGTGAAGCTTACGAGTTTTTAACAAGCTATTACTTTGAAGAAGAAGATTATGGTCGTGCTACAATTTATGTAGATAGTACTAAGGCTATGTATACAAAAGTAGATTATCAAGAAGGTGTGCTGGCTATGGACAAACAACTATCTGATATATATCTCAAAGAAAAAAAATATAAGCTTGCCTTACAAACCTTTAAACCAACATTAGAAGAAGATAAAAAACAAAATCTCGCATATGCACTGGTTGAGGATTATTTATTTTTTAGTAAAGTGAATACCGAAAAAGGGAATACAAATAGTGCAGAAAAATACTTAGATAGCGCAAAAATTTATGCTCAAGAATCAGAAAATATTTTACACCCTATAAATATAGGGCGGCAACAAGCCGCCTTGTTTAAAGCAAAAAACAATAGTAATGCTGCAATAAATGAATTAACGAAGATTTTAAAATCTGCTGGAATAAAAGATTATGTAGAGTCTGAAAAAGAAATTACTAAAGAGTTATTTGAACTTTATGAAAGCACGAATAACTCACGAGCGTCGTTGATGTATTATAAACGATATAATACGTTAAAGGATAGTCTGATTAATGCACTTGCAGATAACAAGTTTAGCGTGCTTCAATCTGAGTTTAATTTTAATGAACTCAATTCTAAATTGGAAAGCCAACAGGTTCAAATTAACTTTTCGAAGGCAGAACAAGAACGACTCAAACAGCGTAATTTATTAGTTTTAATAATGGGGAGCCTTATCCTCACGTTTTTTATTTTTACTTATTTTAGGCAAAAAAAATTGAGTAAAATTAAAAGAGAAAATTTACTAGCAAAACAAGAAATTTTAAATGTAGAACAAAAAGCACTTGATGACATTGTGGCTTTTAAAAACAAACAAATAACTGATTTTGCTATTCACATTTCAGAAAAAAATGATTTGCTAGATAAAATAAAAACCCGTTTAAAAGGGATAAAAGTGATTAATGATTCACATAAAGGTATTGTTCAAGACACTATCCATTTTATTAATAGTGACATGGATCAAAATCGAGAAAAAATCGAATTATACCAACACGTAAGCGAAACAAATGATTCATTTAGAGCAAAAATTGAACAATCGTATACCAATCTAAACGGAAAAGAGAAGAAGGTGGCTACTATGCTACGCCTAGGGCAAACCTCTAAACAAATTGCCTTGCAACTAGGTATTAGCTCTGCTAGTGTTGATAATTATAGATACAACTTAAGAAAAAAGTTGGGGATCCCCAAGGGAGAATCACTCAAGAAATTTATTAATAGTATTTAAAACATAAAAAAGGGTGCTATTTAAAAATAGCACCCTTTTTTATGTTTGTTGAATTTTGTTACTCTACAGTTAATGTGTACTGTGGAGTTTTATTCATAGGGCAGAAATATGTGTACGTCCCTTTTTTCAAAGTAACCTCGTTTGAAGTTTCTTTAGTTCCTTCCTTTACTACTTGCGTAACATAGGCACTTTTAATGTGGTTTTCTGGATTACTTGCATCTTTACCTTCTGGTAATAATACAAACCCAACATCAGTTCCTGCATTACTATTTGACACCTCAAATATATAGGTACCTTCAGATATTGTAAGATTTTTTTGCGTGAACTCACCTGGTGTCTGTTCTAAAGACACAGTCCTTACCTTAGTCATCTTGTCGGCCATCATCTTTCCTTCTTTTTTCATAGTATCCTGCGCTTGAGCAGAAAAAGAGAATGATAAGGCTAGGATTAAAATTGCAATTACTTTTTTCATGATTTTGTTTTTAAATTGTTTGTGATTATAAATTAATTATTGTTGTTTCAATGCTTGTGCTACTGGAAAATCTATAGGTACTTGCGTAGCACTATGCACATAGTTTGATATTGTTTTCTGCCCTACTTGCACAATCGCATCGATAAAAGCGGCTTCGTTATACCCTGCAGTAAAGAAATTTTCTTTCACCTCTTGTGTGACAAAACCACGATTGGCTGTTAAATTTTTCGACAATTTTGCTAAAGCATCTAATTTTGGGTCAAAAGAAGCTGCTCCAGCTCTCAGCTCTAAAATTTCTTGTTCTGTAAATCCACTCATTTTTCCTAATGCTGTGTGTGCACTCAAGCAATAGTTACATTGATTCACTTCACTAACCGCGAGATTCACTACTTCTTTTTCTTTTGCTGTAAGTGAAGTCTTAGCGTTAGAAAAACTTAAGTAATTTTCTAATGCTGTATTACTATGTGCGTAAGTCGCATATAGATTAGGCACAAAACCTAATTGTTTTTCAAGATTATCAAAAATTGCTTGATTGTTTGGAGCTACGTTGTCTCGCTGCGGTACATTTAATGTTTTCATTATGTAGTCTATTTTAATGTTCAATTATATTAAAGATTGAAATGTGCATCGTTTTCACATATCTCATTATGTTTACTGTTGCAAAGATACTACTTGAGCTGATTTTAAACTATGGATGATTTTCCCTAATGCTTGTCTATTTATCCCCTAGCTCCTTTACTAGCTCTTTATAGAAATGTAGTGTTTAGATAATTTTCTAAAATTAATAGCTGTCATTTCAATTAACGCATTGTTTAATTGATTGTAAATTGTATTGACATTTTTAGCTTGAGAAGTTTTAATGCGTTTTGCAATTTACCGAAATGGTCTGGGACATAAAAAAGGTATTCTTAAAAGAGTTCTGTGCTGTATTTGTGTTTCATAATTTGTAGTGATTCGCTAAAAAAAAAATGATTCAACAGGTTGTTTTTAACTACACTACAATGATGCAAAGAGAAGGTACGTGTTTTCTAGTTTGTAATTCCCGATTTCATGTCTATTCTTCCTTAAATAGATGCTTTTGCTGTTTTCTTAAATTCGCTTGGAGATATCCCAGTTACTTTTTTAAACATCCTACTCAAATGAGAGGCATCATCAAATCCAATTTCGTAGCCAATTTCTTTGGTGTTTTTGTCTGTATACATTAACAGACGCTTTGCTTCAAGAATAACACGAGCATGTATTATCTGCAAAGGACTCTTCCCTACTTTTGCAAATGAGTTAGATAATGTTTTAGGGGATTTAAAAAGTTTGTTCGCATAAAAGGAAACACTATGCTCTTCTCTAAAGTGTGATTCGAGTAGCATATTAAATTGGCGAAGTAGATTGTCGCTACCTTTCTCCACCAATAATTGAGGATTATTCAATTTAAATAAACGTGTCATTTTAATGATAAATCGAGAGGTAAGCATTCTCAACATTTCTGCTTGTATAGGGTCTTTGGTTTCAATTTCTTCTAAGAAAATTTGATGTAATATATTAAAGCTGTTTTGCTCCTTCTTATCTAATGTAATAATCGGAATAGATTGATTGCCAAAAAATAACAATCCCATACAGCTTACTTCTTTATCATGATCCTTAATACAATAAAACTCACGATTAAATTGATATACAATACTCCCTTCTCCATTTATAAACTTAAGATGTTGTAAAGGTGTTAGGGATATTATTTGTTGGGGTTTTAAAAAGATAGGAACGCCATCAATAATAATCTCAATAGCTGATTCTTTTGCCCAGACAAATGTGTATAGCTCGAGCTGTTTACTTTTGTTAAAGGTCTTCAAAACTGCATCTCCGTCAATTAAAAATTGCGCTTTTGTAGAAAACTCTGTAAACACTTTTTGCATATATTTTAAGTCTATACAAATTCAAAAAAATTACAGACCTATTTAAAATAAACCGATTGTGCCATCTTATAGGTATTTGCATGGGCTTCAATTATTAAATTAATATCTGGTGAGTACCCACCGCCCATACTTATCTGCACTGGTATGTTTTGATCCTTGCAGGTTTGCAATACAAAGTGATCTCTTGCAGCACATCCTTCAATAGAACAAGATAAACGCCCTAGTTTATCTGTCGCTAAAATATCTACACCGCTCAAATAAAAAATAAAATCAGGTTTCACTTTTTTAATGAGTTTGGGTAAGGTGTTTTTTAGGATTTCCAGATATTCTGCATCTTGAGTACCATCATCAAGACCTATGTCCAAATCACTGATTTCTTTTTTAAACGGATAATTTTTTGCGCCGTGCATTGAGAAAGTAAACACTCTATCATCATTCTCAAATATTTTAGCAGTTCCATTACCCTGATGCACATCAAGATCTACAATGAGAATTTTATTAATAACCCTGTCATTCTGATCCCGAAAACTTTCGGGATGATTCGGAATCTTAGCCACTCCAGCCCCAAACTTATTTAACAACCACCTCGCAGCCACCGCTTGATCATTTAACAAACAGAAAGCCTCGCCGTGATCTGCATACGCGTGGTGCGTACCTCCTGCAATATTAAGTGCCACACCATTTTGTAGCGCATACTCGCAACCTTGTACCGTGCCACCCATAATATAATGCCCTCTCTCTACAAGTTCTTGCCGCAAAGGAAAACCCATTTTTCTAATCTCCTTTTTATCAATATCCAGTGCTAATAGTCTGTGATAATAATCTGCCGTGTGCACCCTAAGAATAGCAACTTCGGAAATTTTATAAGGTTCAAAAAAATTATCCTGCACACAGATACCTTGGTCTAAAAGATATTTAGGTAGCAAGTCATATTTTGCCATAGGAAAGCGATGCTTTTCTGGCAAGCTGTATGTATAAATAGGATGGTGGGCTACTTTGAGCATTCTTATTTCTCCAGCTTTAACTGTATCCGTTTACGAACCACATCTACCTCCAGCACTTTTACAGTAATCTGTTGCTGCAAAGCAACGTGCTCATTTACATCCTTTACAAAACTGTCAGACAGATTAGATACATGAATCAACCCACTTTCTTTTATCCCGATGTCTACAAAACAGCCAAAAGCTGTGATGTTATTTACAATGCCAGGCAGCAATTGTCCCAATCGTAAATCGTCAATGGTCTTTATGCTTTGGTTAAAGGTAAAGGCCTTTGCTTTTTCTCTAATATCTAGGCCTGGTTTTTCAAGTTCCTTGACAATGTCTTTAAGGGTAGGCAAACCCACTTCATCTGTGCAATAGTTATTTAATGGCACATTTTTTAAAGCTGTAGTATTTCCGAGGAAAGAAGAAAGTGCCAAGCCTTGATCCTCTGCCATCTGCTTCACGAGCGCATAACGTTCTGGGTGAACAGCCGAGTCATCTAAGGGGTTTTTACCGTCACGAATACGCAAAAACCCAGCACACTGTTGAAAAGTTTTTGCACCCAATCGCGGTACTTTTTTAATGTCGTTTCTAGAAGTAAACGCGCCGTTGGTCTTACGATACTCCACAATAGTTGAAGCTAGTTTAGGACCAATTCCCGAAACATAACTCAACAAAGGGACACTCGCCGTGTTAATATTTACACCCACAGCATTCACGCAGTTCTCCACCACTCTGTCCAGCGAGTTTTTTAATTGTGACTGGTCTACATCGTGTTGATATTGGCCAACACCAATAGATTTTGCATCAATCTTAACCAACTCTGCCAGCGGGTCTGCAAGTCTGCGGCCTATAGATATCGCACCACGCACGGTAACATCATAATTAGGGAACTCATCACGGGCAATCTTACTTGCGCTGTAAATACTGGCGCCTGCTTCGCTCACGATAAATACCTCGACGTCACTCTTAAATGGCACCTTTTTTATCACTGCTTCCGTCTCTCTCGAGGCAGTTCCATTACCTATGGCGATGGCTTTTATTTTATAGGTTGATACTAAGCTGCTAATTTTATTCATAGCACCTATCTCATCACTTTTAGGAGGATGTGGATAGATGGTGTCGTTATGCAATAATGCGCCCTGAGCATCAAGACAAACTACTTTACAGCCTGTTCTAAAACCAGGGTCAATAGCAAGAATTCGTTTTTCTCCTAGCGGCGAACCTAACAATAATTGTTTTAAATTTTTTGCAAAAATGGTGATGGCAGTTTCGTCAGCCTTCTTTTTTGCAATACTTAAAATTTCATTAGATAAAGCTGGGAATAAAAGACGCTTATAGGCATCTGCAATAGCAAGGTCTATTTGGTCTGCACACTCACCTTTCGATTTTATGAGTTTATGCGATATTCTGTCTAAAACTCGCTCTTTCTCAATCTCAATTTTTACGCGAATAAAACCTTCGTTTTCTGCACGTAAAATAGCTAAAAACCGATGTGATGGGCATCGTGATAAAGCCTCATCCCACGCAAAATAATTCCTGAATTTTTGTGCCTTTTCATCTTCTTTTTTAGACTTGACAACTTTAGTACTAATCACAGCATGACGTCCTAACTCACCTCTAATATTATTTCTAATATCCACACGCTCATTAATCCACTCTGCTATAATGTATCGCGCACCTTCTAGCACATCTTCTACACTTGTCACCTCTTTAGTGATGTATCGCAATGCAAGTCCATCAACATCACGGGCATTCTGCGCCATAATGAGTTTTGCCAACGGTTCTAAACCATTTTTGCATGCGGTCTCTGCTTTTGTTTTTCGCTTTTTCTTGAAAGGTAAGTAGATATCTTCTAGGGTAGTGACATCTTTTGCTTCTTTAATTTTAGCTTTAAGTTCGCTTGTTAATTCTCCTTGCTCCTCCATCGCTTTTAAGATGGTGGCTTTTCTTTTTTCTAAGGTTTCAAAAGCTTCTTTTAAAGCAACTATTTGCTCAATCTGCACCTCATCAAGATTACCCGTACGTTCTTTTCT
>JALZVC010000260.1 GCA_023301205.1 Flavobacteriaceae bacterium | reverse complement strand
TATTACACGTAAAGATTGACTGTAATAAGCACGTAAAAAAAGGGGAGTTTCTAGCTACCATTACAGATCCTTATGGCAAAATGAGAATCAAAGTCATGGCGCCTAATGAAGGATATATTATTAACATTAATCATGCGCCTATTGTAAATCAAGGGGATGCTATTTTCCATCTTTCTACAGAGAGTACTACGGAAATAGTAAAGCATCAAGACTCCTAAGATTGATGAATAAACAGGGATTAAGGCAACTATACAAGGAAAAGCGAGCACTACTTTCTGAAGAAGCTATAGAAGAACTGAGCCTTGGCATTGCAAATCAAGTATTGCGAATCCCTATTTGGGAGGCCACATATTACCACATTTTCTTGCCTATAGACAGTAAGAAGGAAGTCAACACAGAATACGTGTTGCATATACTACAAGGAAAAGACAAGTCTGTTATCGTGCCCAGAACAGATTTTAAAACTTTAGCAATGAAACATATCTTGTTGCAAGAAAACACAACAATTAAAATTTCTGCATACGGAATACCAGAACCTCAAGGCGGGATAGAAGTGCCAGCATCCCAAATAGAGGTTGTGTTTTTACCACTCTTAGCCTATGATAAAAAAGGGAATCGTGTAGGCTATGGTAAAGGTTTTTATGATCGCTTTTTATCGCAATGTAGTAAAGACGTCATTACTATCGGTTTGTCTTTCTTTGGTCCAGAAAATAGCATTACTGCAGAAGCCACAGATATTCCATTAGACTATGTAGTTACGCCAGAAGAAACAATAGTGTTTAATAAGATTTAAAATAAATTTTCTTTTTAGTTTATATTTGTGTCCTAACAATCAATTATTATGGAAAACTTGAACACTCCGCAAGGAGCTCCACCAGAAAACAATCTAATTTGGGCAATTCTTTCTACTGTATTATGCTGTATGCCTTTAGGTATTGTTGCTATTGTTAAATCAACTAAAGTAAAAGAACTATGGTTGCAAGGTGATTACGATGGCGCTCAAAAAGCAGCAAATGATGCAAAAAAATATTCAATTTGGGCTTTGGCAATAGGAGTGATAGTTAATATTCTATTAATAATTTTTATTGTGTTTCTAGGTGCTTTAGGTAGTATGTAATGAATCCCAAAAGACTTTCTATACTTACCTTTTCTTTCGCTGTATTAGGTGGGGTTTTTTATTTCTACTTTAAATTTAACCCCACAGAGCACTCCTTCTTTTTATCGTGTCCATTGCGATATGCTACAGGGCTTGAGTGCCCAGGTTGCGGTTCTCAGCGTGCAATACACCAATTGCTGCACGGTGATATTGTAGCTGCGTTTAAACTCAATCCATTTTTTATACTTTCTATCCCATTAATTATTTACAGTTTAGGTTTTAAAGTATATAATTACCTTTTTGATGCGTCGCATCGTTTTATGTTATTTTATGATAAGCGATTCATTTATGGTTACTTTGGTCTCGCCATCCTATTTGCAATTGCCAGAAATATAAATGCCTATCCATTCACACTTTTGTCAAGTGGTGATTAAGCGTATTTGAAAGAAATACCCTACAAATAGAATATTTTATATATTACATCTCTCAAATTTGACTAATATGAATATTTTAACTCATAATAGACGTAGTATATTTATGAAAGAGAAGCTTAAACAACCTTTGCAATCGTTTGATAATTTTTATTATAAAGAAGTTGCATCACTTACGGGTGCTGGTGGATGGAGCATAGATTTGAAAACAAAAAATCATACTTAGATCCAGCTGCAAGAGCTATTCTAGGCTTTCCCGAAGATTATAAACCTTTTTTATATGGGCTCCTTGAATTCTATGTATAAGGAGAACATAGACAAAGGGCTACCAAACAGTTTTTAGAATGTGGAAACGGTGTTGCGTTTGAGACCGCAATTAAAATGCAGACCTACTATAAAAAGCCTTTTTGGGTTAAAGCCAAAGGAAGGCCACGTTATAATGATGAAGGGGAGGTAACTGGAATTCACGGAGTCTTTATAGATATCGATAAGGAAAAAACAAAAGAATTAGCTCTAGAAAATTCATTGAAAAAGATAGAGCATCAAAAAAATAGATTACAGAATTTTGCGCATATTGTTTCTCATAATTTAAGATCACATGCTAGTAACTTTCAATTGACACTAGATTTATTTGACATGACTAATGAAGAGGCGGTTGAGGATAAAGCAGATTTAATGAATAGCTTATCTGATATTGCTGGTAATTTAAACCAGACACTTACAGACTTAAACGAGATAGTCGCTGTTACTCATAAAAGCATAGGTAATAAGAAAGCAATTAGAATTCAAGATGTTTACGACAAGGTTATACATACCCTAAAAAACGAAATTCTCGAGGCGAAGGCAGATATTTTTGTAAATTTTACAGAATTTCCAGAAGTCGACTTTATTGAGCCTTATCTTGAAAGTATACTTCAAAATCTTTTGTCAAATGCATTAAAGTACAAACATCCAGATAGGAACGCTTCTATTCAAATATGCACATATCTTGATGATGATAAAGGTTGCCTTTTAATAAAAGACAATGACTTGGGTATAGATCTGGATATTTTTGGAGATCGAGTTTTTGGCATGTATCAAACTTTTCATAATAACGCAAACGCAACAGATGTTGGGCTCTATATGACCCGAAATCAAATTGAAGGACTAGGTGGTACTATAAAAGTTGAGAGTATTCCAAATAAATATACTACATCTACGATACGATTTTAAGATCAAGTTTTTCTAATAGGTATATTCCCCCAGCACTTATGAGTCTTCAGTCACCTATAGAGTTATCTTGTATTATTGACGATGATGATGTTTATGTAAATTTAGTTAAGAAAATAATTAACATTAAGAAACTATCTGACAATCTTATTATTTTTAAAAATGGACAGGAAGCATTAGATTATTCTAAAGCGATTTTCAATAATCTTACTCAAGATAAATTTCCAGAGATTATTTTATTAGATCTTAATATGCCAGTGATGAATGGGTGGGATTTTTTAAAAGAATTTACAGCAATAAAGCCCCCTGCAAATTTAAAAACAACGTTATATATTGTAAGCTCATCAATAGATAAAGCAGAAATAGAACGCGCAAAAGAGTTTGAATTGGTTACAGACTATTTAATAAAGCCAGTTGAGCTTAATACATTTGAAGCTATTTTTAATAAGGCGCCATACAGCGCTTAAGCAGCAGTAGAGCTTTCAACCTTTTTCTTTGTACTCGGGAAGGTCTTTTTATGAAAGACTAAGAGCATACCTACGCCAGTACTAATTGCCATATCTGCCACATTAAAAACGGGATCAAAAAACGTAAAGTAATCTCCACCTACAAACGGGATCCATTCTGGTAACACGCCAGAGTATAACGGGAAATATAACATATCTACTACGTGCCCGTGAAAGAGCGTGCTATATCCTCCTGCCTCTGGAAGAAAATGGGCTACTTGCGCCGTACTACTGTCAAAGAGTACCCCGTAAAAAACAGAATCTATAATGTTACCAAACGCACCTGCAAAAATTAAGGCAATGGCTGCAATAAGAATTTTAGCGCCTTTTTTACGCACTGCATCGTTAAGCCACCAAGCAATTCCTGCAATGGCAACGAGTCTAAATAAAGTAAGAAAAAGTTTCCCGTACTCCCCAGGAATTTGTGCTCCCCAAGCCATCCCTTTATTCTCTACAAAATGAATTTTAAACCAAGAAAACACGTCAACATCTTCCCCTAAAATAAAATGGGTCTTAATGTAAATCTTAGATACCTGATCTATGATTAAAATACTAATAATGATGAGGTATGCTTTTTTTAATGACATAGGGTCAAACTAATTTCTGAAATATGAATGGGCTGTAAAAATAACGATATTAATTGGTTTCAAGTATAGTAATATCTCCAGAAACAGTCTTTATATCTAATTGATATAATTGGTTTTCTGGTACAATTCCGTGTATTTCACCGGTTTTAGAACTGGCTTTAATCTCCACGTCTTTTAAGTCTTTCAAGGCAATGTCTCCTCGTTTTGTCTGTATAGTCCCATTACCCGAAAAATCTGAAATAGTACACGTCCCTTCATCTAAATACGCTTGAAAGTACTTAAAATTTCCGAAGCAATTTACAGAAGCAATTTCCGAATAAATCGCAACATATAGATTTTCTGGCACCCAAACATCAAGTTCAATAGACATTACTTTGTGCGCGGCAAGTTTATCATTGGCTTGAATAAAAAATGGTGTAAAACCAGTTGAAATAGTTAGCGTATTTGACGTTTCTTTAATATCGATCACTATATTTTCTGCGTTTTCTCCAGCTACAGAAGCGGCAATTTTCATAGTTGAGGAAGGGGCGGCAGCTATATTGATACTAAACACATCATCTGCATGAAACAGAATTCGTTGTATTTCTGAAATGTCAATTTGTTTCTCCATCACTTTTTGAGAAAATAGTGGTGTAGAAAAAATAAAAAGTAATAAAAAAGTATAGATTATTCTCATAAAAAAACCAACCGCCTTTTTGTGGAGGTTGGTTAGAATAGCAAAAAAGGTTAGGTTGTTTTATTGCATATTCTTTGCCTCAATACTTAATGTTGCATGGGGAACCAATTTTAAACGCTCAGGATTTATCAATTTTTTAGTGACACGGCAAATACCATACGTTTTATTCTCAATACGAATTAATGCATTTTTAAGGTCGCGTATAAATTTTTCTTGTCTAATAGCTAACTGTGAGGCAGTCTCTTTACTCATCACTTCACTACCTTCATCAAAGGCTTTAAAAGTAGGTGAGGTGTCATTTGTGCCATTATCACTGTCATTTCTGTATGCACTTTCTATTAGTTCAAACTGCGCTTGTGCTTTTAGTATTTTTTCTTGAATTAATGATTTAAATTCTTCAAGTTGCGCATCTGTATATCGTACTCTATTTTCGCTCATAATTATATTTTTTCGACACTCATTTGTGTTACTATATCGTCAAAAGCAATTTCCGTTCCATTTGTTATAGTGGGGCTAAAATTAAGCGTGTCTGTTAATGTTTCTTGTTTAATATATTCTAAATTTTCTAAGACGGCTTTTTTAAGTTCCTCTTGATCTTGAATAGTTACTTTTATCCTATCGGTTACCTCAAAGCCTGTGTCCTTTCTAAGATTCTGTATTCTGTTTACTAACTCACGTGCCACCCCTTCATTTTTGAGCGCCTCAGTAATTGTAATATCTAACGCGACGGTAATTCCTTTATTATTGGCTACAAGCCATCCTTCAATGTCTTGTGAACTGATTATCACGTCTTCGAGTGTCAATGTAACACTTTTTTCGTTAAACAAAAGTGGAATTTCACCATCTTTTTCTAACAGTGCGATTTCTTCCTGCCCAAAACCATTGATAGCACCAGCTACTTGTTTCATTTCTTTCCCAAAACGAGGCCCTAACTTTTTAAAGTCTGGCTTTATCTGTTTTACCAGAATACCAGAACCTTCTCCTATTAGTTCTATCTCCTTTACATTTACCTCACTTTTAATCAAATCACTTACTGCTTCAATCTCTTCCTTTTCTGCTGCATCTAGCACAGGTATCATAATCTTCTGTAGCGGTTGTCTTACTTTAATTTTTTCGCGTTGGCGTAACGATAATACTAAAGAAGATACCGTTTGCGCTTTTTGCATTTTACGCTCTAGGTGTTTGTTGATGAAACTCGCATCACTCAAAGGGAAATCACTTAAATGCACAGATTTTTCTCCGCCGTCTGTTACTGCAACTAAGTCACGATACAAACGATCCATAAAGAATGGAGCAATAGGTGCTCCTAATTTTGAAACGGTTAATAGGCAGGTATATAATGTCTGGTAAGCAGAGATTTTATCTTCTGCATAACTACCCTTCCAGTAGCGTCTTCTGCTTAATCTTACAAACCAGTTACTTAAATTCTCACCTACAAAATTCTGGATTGCTCTAGCTGCTTTAGTAGGTTCGTAGTCTGTAAATGCTTCATCTACTGTAGCTATTAATGTGTTTAACTCGCTAAGTATCCAACGGTCTATTTCTGGACGTTTTTCTAAAGCAATGTCTGCTTCACTGTAATTAAAACCATCAAGATTTGCATAGAGACTAAAGAAGCTATAGGTGTTGTAGAGCGTTCCAAAAAATTTGTTACGCACTTCGCCAATACCATCAAGGTCAAACTTTAAGTTGTCCCAAGGGTTGGCATTGCTTATCATATACCAGCGTGTAGCATCTGGACCATATTGTTTTAAAACATCAAAAGGATCTGCGGCATTACCTAAGCGTTTAGACATTTTCTGTCCATTCTTGTCAAGAACAAGACCGTTTGATACTACATTTTTATACGCTACATCATCAAAAATCATTGTCGCAATAGCGTGCATTGTGTAGAACCAACCTCTAGTCTGGTCAACTCCTTCTGCAATAAAATCTGCTTTGTGCCATGTGGTTTCTACCTTTTCTTTGTTTTCAAAAGGGTAGTGCCATTGGGCATAAGGCATTGCACCACTATCAAACCATACATCAATTAAATCTGCCTCACGTTTCATCGGTTTTCCAGAAGCCGAAACTAAGGTTATACCATCTACAATATTTTTATGTAAATCTACTTTATCATAATTTTCTTCGGAAAAGTCACCCACTTGAAAATCCTGGAACATTTCCGAAGTCATAAAACCTGCCTGCACGGCTCGTGCCATTTCTGCTTTGAGTTCTTCTATGCTACCTATGATAATTTCTTCTGTACCATCTTCTGTTCTCCAGAGCGGTAAAGGGATTCCCCAATAACGAGAACGCGATAAATTCCAGTCATTAGCATTAGCAAGCCAGTTACCAAAACGGCCTTCACCTGTAGATTTTGGTTTCCAGTTAATCTCTTTGTTTAACTCGTGCATGCGGTCTTTAAAGTCAGTTACTTTAATGAACCACGAGTCTAGTGGGTAATATAAAATAGGCTTATCTGTACGCCAGCAGTTAGGGTAACTGTGTACGTATTTCTCAACGTGAAATGCCTTGTTTTCTGTTTTTAATTTAATGGCTAATTCTACATCCACACTCTTGTCTGGCGCAGCGCCATCGTCATAGTATTCGTTCTTTACATACTTACCGGCAAACTCGCCCATTTCTGGTCTAAATCTCCCCTGTAAATCTACTAACGGAACTAGATTATCATTCTTATCTTTCACTAGCAAAGGCGGTACCTCTGGCACGGCTTGTTTAGCAACCAAGGCATCATCTTGTCCAAAAGTAGGTGCGGTGTGTACGATACCCGTTCCATCTTCAATGGTTACAAAATCTCCTGCGATAACTCTAAAAGCGTTCTCTACACCAGCATTTGGTCTTGCGTAATCTAATAACTGCTCGTAACGTATTTCTAAAAGGTCATTCCCCAAGCACGTTTCAGCAACAAAAAACGGAATCTTCTTCGCCTCTTTTGTATATTTTTTTAAAATGGCAACATCTTCTGTTGGTTCATACTTTCCTTTAAACTGCTTGCCCACAAGATTCTTTGCAAGAATCACGTGAACAGGCTCAAAAGTATATTGATTATAAGTGGCAACCATCACATATTCTATCTTAGGCCCTACGGTTAATGCCGTGTTAGACGGTAAAGTCCATGGTGTGGTTGTCCAAGCAAGGAAATAAATCCCCCCAGTCTCCAAAAGGGGAGCTTTTAGCTTGAACGCCTGAAGCAAACGCTCAACATTTCCCCCTTCGAGGGCTAGGGGGAACTGTGCTACTACTGTCGTGTCTGTAACATCTTGATAGGTGCCAGGTTGGTTAAGCTCGTGACTACTTAAACCTGTACCTGCCTTGGGAGAATACGGTTGTATCGTGTAGCCTTTATAGAGTAAGTCTTTGTTGTAAATCTGTTTTAACAACCACCAAACTGACTCCATGTATTTAGGCTTGTAGGTGATGTATGGATCTTCCATATCTACCCAATACCCAAACTCTTCTGTTACTTTGTTCCAGACATCTGTATAGCGCATTACGGCTTTACGACAAGCTGCATTATAGTCTTCTACAGATATTTTTTTACCAATATCTTCTTTAGTAATCCTTAGTTCTTTTTCTACACCCAGCTCAATAGGTAAACCGTGGGTATCCCAACCGGCTTTACGATCTACTTTAAATCCCTTTTGGGTTTTATAACGACAAAAGATATCTTTAATAGCGCGCGCCATCACGTGATGTATTCCTGGCAAACCATTGGCCGAAGGTGGTCCTTCAAAAAACACAAAAGGGACTGCACCCTCGCGTATGGCAATACTCTCTTCAAATATGTTTTCTTCTTTCCAGAATTTGAGTATATCTTCTCCTAGTTCGGGGAGGTTTAATCCTTTGTATGTGTTAAACTTAGTTGCCATGTTTCTGCTTTATTTCTAATAAGTTTATGCTGAGTCTCTCGAAGTACTCAATATAAAATTTGTCGTGATTTTTTAATTTCTGAAATGCCACAAGCACCACAAAAAGTAGTATTGATTAGCACCAATAATTTAAGCTTACGAAATTACGGAATTTTAGCCGAAAACGTATCTAACAATTTATAAGCTAAATTTATAGAAAATTCATAATCACCTATATCTCATTATTACTTAATTTCTCAGTGAATGCTTAAAATTTTAGTAGTGAGTTTGAGAATACTAATGGAGCTACAGCTATTCATTTTTTTAGGTATTGATCTTACAGTTCCTTCTTTGATTTTGGTGATACTAAAAATCAACTTAGCCTAGACTTAAGAGGTTCACTTTTTGCTAAAATTGAAGCGTTGTATCGTTTTGATTTAAGTAAATAGCAATAGCCTAGTGTCATCATTATACTCTTGCTACTATTTAATTAATTTTACTTCGTATATTTGAGATAGTATATTGTAAACTAATAAGATATGAAAAAAGAGTGTCCAGAATGTGGAAATCGTATTTTAGGTCGTGCAGACAAAAAATTCTGTAGCGATGCTTGCCGCAATGCCCATAATAACAATCTTAATAAAGATGAAAGTAATCTGGTGCGCAACATTAATAACCGTTTGCGCAAAAACCATAGAATTCTCTCTAAACTAAATACAAAGGATAAGACCAAAACTAAAAGAGAAACCTTGCTCAAACACGGTTTTAACTTTAAATTTTTTACAGGAGAGTATGTTACAAAATCAGAAAAAACCTATTACTACGTATACGATCAAGGCTATTTAGAATTAGACAATGACTGGTTTTTAATTGTGAAAATAGATATTACGTTATAGCCTAAATTAAAAATGGTACTGATTTATAGTATATTATACAAATGCACACGCTAAGGTAGTTGAGTGATTTTATTTAGAAAAAAGCAGTGATTCTAAATAAAATTGTACAAAAGCCAAGTTTAAAACAAATTTAAATCAAAGGTAGCTGAGTGGTTTTTAAATAAAAAGCAAAGCGATTTTATTTAAAAATTGTACCGAAGCTACCAGGTCTGCCCCTTTAACTCAATCGCAGCTTTTAGCACGTCTTTCTGGCTAATAAGCCCAACTAATTTTCCATTCTCTAAAATAGGGAAACGTCTTCTTCTTGAAGATAAAAACTTATCTGCGGCATCAAAAACATTCATTTCTCCATCTAGTGTTTCTACAGCAGTAACCATATGGTCTTTTACTTTTACATCTTCCATGGGATGGTTATGGTAGCGACTATTGCTTATTTCTTTCATCAAGTCTCCTTCAGAGATTATCCCGAGCAACTCATTCTTGTCATTCACAATGGGGCCACCAGAAATCTTCTTTTTAATTAAAGTATTCATCACCTCCATCACAGATTGATCTGGTGAAAATGTAGTAAGATTACGACTCATATAATCTGAAACTTTAATGTTTGAAGCTCCTCCTTTTGTTGGTTTTGAGCGCTTGCCTTGAAAACTTTTAATTGCCATATAATGAAAGATTTAGTAAGTAAACTTACAAATAATTAGGCGGACTATAGCAATAGAAATAACAGAACTTTAAAATATCGTACTTTTAAGCACAAACTAAGTCATAATGAAAAGAATCGCTGGACTCCTATCCCTACTTATCCTCCTAGGCTGTATTTACTACAGTTTTTATAGTTTAATGCCTCAAAGCGGGACTCCAGCTTCTATTGCTGAAACAGAATTCTCTACAGAAAGAGCGCTTGTTCCGCTTAAAGAAATTACAAAAGCACCACACTTTCACGGTAGTGATGAGCATAATCGAGTACGAGCGTATATTATATCTGAAATGAAAAAGCTTGGTCTTGAAACGCACGTTCAAGAGGAGTATAATTTAAATCAATGGTATCGTGCTTTAGTAAAACCAAAAAACATAGTTGGTGTTTTAAAAGGAAGTGAAAACGGAAAGTCTTTAGTCTTACTTTCTCATTATGACAGTGCAAAAGTTCCTTCTTTTGGCGCTAGTGATGCAGGTAGCGGTGTAGTTACCATCCTAGAAAGTTTAAGGGCATATAAGGCTTCTGGTAAGACGCCTAAAAATGACATCATAGTTTTATTTACAGATGCAGAAGAAATAGGACTTGACGGTGCAGAAAACTTTGTAGAGAACAGCCCATTAGCGAATAATATCGGGCTTGTGCTTAACTTTGAAGCAAGAGGAAGCGGCGGTCCAAGTAATATGATTTTAGAAACTAATGGAGGTAATGCAAATCTTGTAAAAGCATTTATTGAAGCAAACCCTGAGTATCCAGTAGCATCATCATTAATGTATAGTATTTATAAAATGCTACCTAATGATACAGACTCAACTGTTTTTAGAGAAGATGGTGATATAGATAGTTTTTTCTTTGCTTTTATTGATGATCATTTTGACTATCACACAGCGCAAGACAACTACGAAAATCTAGACCGTGAAACCTTGCAGCACCAAGGAAGTTATTTACTCCCATTGCTTCATCATTTTGCAGATGCAGATTTAAGTGGCTTAAAAGCAACGGCAGATAATGTCTATGTAAACGCGCCTATTGTAAAGATGATTACCTATCCATTTGCTTGGGTGATCCCTATACTTGTTTTAGCAGTACTCATTTTTATAGTCTTGTTTTTATATGGTATTAAAAACGAGCGACTAAAAGCGAAACAGATTTTTAGAGGTTTTGGTGCGTTTTTAATTTCGTTACTTGTTAGTGGCGTGATTGGAAATTTTGGATGGATCCTATTAAAAGTAATCTATCCGCAATACAATGATATACAACATGGATTTACGTATAACGGACACTGGTATATTGCCTTCTTTGTTTTATTGAGTATTGCTCTTTGTTTTAAGGTATATAAAAGATATAAGTCGCAACATCACGTAGCGAGTTTTTATGTGGCGCCTCTTGTTTTTTGGCTCATTATAAATGTAGTAGTAGCCATTATTTTAAAAGGAGCGGCCTACTGGATTATTCCAGTATTTTTTGGCTTATTATCATTCTTTTTACTACTTAGACAGCAAAGGCCAAGTTTATTATTACTCACATTATTAGGAATTCCGGCAGTGTTTTTCTTTTCGCCATTAATGCAGTTTTTTCCTGTAGGTCTTGGTTTAAAAATGTTGTTTTTAAGTAGCGTATTTGTAGTGCTAACTTTTGGGATACTACTACCTGTCTTTGGTTTTTACCGCTGGAAAAACTTCATTTCTTTAATTACGTTTATAATGGCTATAGGTTGTTTTATTATAGCCCACGTAAAAAGTGATTATACAGAAGATCGCAAAAAACCAAATAGCTTATTGTATTATCAAGATCAAAACACCAATGAAAATTACTGGTTAACCTATGATACTAATCTAGACGATTGGACAAAAGGATATTTAGGAGATACCCCGGAGTTGGCTTCAGAGTATATTGAAAGCGCAGCAGGAAGTAAATACAGCAGTAGCTTCTCTTATGCTAAAGAAGCACCTGAAAAAAATATTGCAGCGGCCATAATCAGGGTAGATGTAGATACCATTACAGAGAATTATAGAGCCACAACGGTAACGATATTGCCACAGCGGAACACGCATGAACTTTTTGTTTATATAGACAAGGACTTTATTTTTAAAACACTCGAGATCAACGGTAAAAAAACCTCAAAAGACACCGCAATAAGCGGATTTAATACTAGAGTAAGTAACCGTTTATTACGCTACTATGTTTCAGATAACGACTCTTTAGAATTAAAATACAGCACGAGAACAAAAGAGATGCCGCGACTTACCGTCATGGAATACTCCTACGATTTATTAACCCATCCTCAGTTTAGTGTCAACAAACGACCTGCACATATGATGCCTATGCCTTTTGTAAATACAGATGCGATTATTACTAAAAAAACGTATGTATTAGACAGCTTATTTTCTCGTAAAAGAGATTCACTTTTAGTTCCAGTATTTGATGAGTAAAACGATTGCGATTGCCGGTTTAGGCTGGTTAGGAATGCCTTTAGCACAGCGCTTAATGATGCAAGGCCATATAGTTAAAGGGTCTGTCACTTCTGTAAAAAAAGCAAGTTCGCTTCAAGCAAAAGGAGTGGATGCTTATGCCGTAGATATGACCGAAAATGGAGTGATTGGTGCTCCTCAAGGATTACTGAAAAATGCCGAAATAGTAATCATCATGATACCGCCTGGATTGCGGCGTAGTTCTGGAGCAGATTATGTTTTAAAGATGTCTCATTTTTTGATTGAGGTAGAAAAAAGCGTGGTTAGCCAAGTGATTTTTGTGAGTAGCACCTCTGTTTATGGTGATGCGCAAGGTGTGGTTACAGAACGAGATATGCCTATTCCAGAAAATGATGCAGGACAACAGATTTTTAAAGCAGAACAGTTGTTTTTTAATGCACCGTCATTAGAGACAAGTATTGTGCGTTTTGGCGGTTTATATGGAGGCACAAGGCAACCTGTAAAGTTTCTCGCTGGCAGAAAAAATTTAAGTGGAGGTGTCGCACCTGTTAACTTAATATACAGAGATGATTGTATCAGGATTATTTCTGAAATTATTAAACAACAACGATTTGGTCATGTATTTAACGCTGTACATCCTTCACATCCTTTAAAGAGAGATTATTACCCTTTAAAAGCCGAAGCTTTAAGCCTTGAGCCTCCAATGTATGCAGAAGACACTGACGAACTTTATAAGCAGGTAGATTCTGTAAATTTAAAATTGGTATTGGGGTATGAGTTTAAGCAGGAGTTGTAAATTTTGAACGTAGATTGTAATGTTTGTTTTGTTACCCTTCGACAAGATCAGGGTAACACGATTCTAAAAATAATAGTCATCTTGAGCTTGTAAAAATGCATTAATGTGAGGATTTAATATCGTTATATACTATCTTTTATTCTCATTAAAGAATAAGTATCAAACCTCTAAAATTTCTGAAGGAAAAAAATCAAAAATCTCCAATAGTTAATATCTAATCAAAATTCATTCTATTCTTCTTCGTGATAATCTGGATATAGATAGTTGTTGTAAGGAAAACGCTTACTGTGCAGCTCACGCACCTTATTATATACCCTTTTTCTGAAATTTTCTAGATTTTTCTTTTCTGTGGCAGAGATGAAAATAGCGGTATCATTTTCTGTGTTCATCCAAGTACCCTTCCAATCTTCTAGTGTATAGTGTGCCTCTGTTCGTTCTGTGATAAGGTCATCCTCGTCTATGGTTTCTGGGATATACGCATCAATTTTATTAAAAACCATCACGACAGGTTTGTCACCGCTTTTAATCTCATTGAGAATGGTGTTTACAGAATCTATATGGTCTTGAAATGACTCATGAGAGATATCTACTATATGAAGTAATAAGTCTGCTTCGCGTACTTCGTCTAGGGTACTTTTAAATGATTCAACGAGCTGCGTGGGTAATTTGCGAATAAAGCCTACCGTGTCTGTTAATAAAAAAGGAAGATTGCCTATTACGACCTTACGCACCGTAGTGTCCAATGTTGCAAATAGTTTATTTTCTGCAAAGACTTTACTTTTACTAATCACGTTCATTAATGTAGACTTCCCTACGTTTGTATAACCCACAAGTGCCACACGAATAAGGGAACCTCGATTTCCTCTTTGTGTTGCCATTTGTTTATCAATAGCTAGCATCTTTTTCTTTAATAAGGTAATGCGATCGCGAACAATACGCCTATCTGTTTCAATTTCTGTTTCTCCTGGGCCACGCATTCCTATACCACCACGTTGGCGTTCAAGGTGTGTCCATAAACCTGTTAATCGCGGCAATAAATATTGATACTGCGCTAGTTCTACTTGCGTACGTGCATAACTGGTTCGCGCTCGTTGTGCAAAAATGTCAAGGATGAGGTAGGTGCGATCTATAATTTTACATTCTAAAATCTTTTCTATGTTGCGCTGTTGTCCGGGGCTTAGCTCATCATCAAAGATTGCAGTACCTATATTATGTGCTTCAATATATGCTTGTATTTCTTCCATCTTTCCCGTACCCACAAAAGTTTTTGGGTTAGGGGATGCCATTTTTTGAGTAAAACGTTTTTTTACTTCACCACCAGCGGTAAAGGCTAAAAATTCTAATTCGTCTAGATACTCCTTAGATTTCTCTTCGTTTTGATCTTGCGTGATCACTCCTATTAGAATCACATTTTCGTATTCTATCTTCTGTTCGTCTAGCATATAAGCAAAGATACAATAAGAGCGGTGAAGATGAAATCTAAATCTAAGCTCGACTTTAATTTAGCCTTTAAAACCTAACAGCAACATGTCCCATCTTTTACGAACAAATATTTAATGAAAAAGGCTGAGTGGGTCAATTTGGAGAAGGACTAGAAGTGAAGAACTTTTGAAGAAGAAGCGACTCATCACTATTTTTAAAAATTTATGATTAACTTCGAAAATAGTAAGTATAGACTATATTGTGAGATTAAATAAATTAAATTTATTTTGGTCATATATAGTGATTTTTGCTTTTCGTCAGAGACTGTCTTGAGCTTGAAGAAGGACTCAGTGTGATAGTTAGGTGATTCTAAAATCATAAGTTTTTTATCACTTTGACAGTCTCGTAATAAATTATATTTCCTATTTTTAAAATAAATTTAAGCGTCACCCTGAGCTTGTTGAAGGGTGAAAATTAACAAGGTAAATCACCTTAAATCATTATTAAAATGAGCAAATTCACTATTGCATTTTACAATTTAGAAAATCTTTTTGATACGGTAAATGATCCGGAGAAGATGGACGAGTCTTTTACTCCAGAAGGTGATCGCAAGTGGACCGAAGAACGATTAGCAGCAAAGGTTAGAAAGCTAGGTAGTGTCATAGGAAAAATAGGACAGGCAGATATACAACACCCTCCCGTTATAATTGGTGTTGCCGAAGTAGAAAACGCTTTCGTATTAGAACAACTAATCGCGTCTAAACACTTAAAAGAATTAGGCTATTCTATTGTTCATTTTGATGCTCCAGATGAGCGTGGTATAGATACGGCACTTATATATAGGTCTGAGTATTTTAAAGTAGTATCTAGCGAGGCTGTTAATTTACCGCTAAAAACGCCTTCAGGAAAACCAGATTTTACTCGGGACATTTTACATGTTACTGGAGACCTTGAAGGACAACGGGTACATGTTTTAGTAAATCATTGGCCCTCTAGAAGAGCTGGTGCAGACGAAACAGACCCAAAACGGTTAGCTGCTGCCAAGAAAAACAGAGATATTATTAGTAAAATTAAAACCGTAACGCCAGATGCGCGTATAATCGTGATGGGCGATTTTAACGATGACCCAACGAGCAAGAGTATTTTACATCTTATGGATACGGATCTTTATAATCCTATGCAGTTATTGTTAACTAATGAGGAGGG
>JALZVC010000259.1 GCA_023301205.1 Flavobacteriaceae bacterium | reverse complement strand
TCTTGTACTTTGCGGAACTTCTCTTCTGCCCCTTTTTGGTAAGCTTCATCCATATGCACTAACTTATCTGGATGGTATTTTTTTGCCATAGTGCGGTATGCCTTTTTAACCTCTGTATCTGTGGCGGTTTTATCTATTTCTAAGATTTTATAAGCACTATCTGGTTTCTTAAAAAACATGGCTTTAATACTTCTAAAATCTGCTCCTTGTATGGCAAGATGGCCAGCGATTTGTTGTATTACATTTATCTCTGACGTCGTTACGTGCCCATCTGCGTTTGCTATACTAAACAAGAAATGAAGAATTTGTAACCTGCTTTCATAACGTGTTCTTGCTCTTAAATGCATCGCTATACGCTGTGCAGAAACATCTCTTTTTTTAATAACGTCATTAAAAACCTTGAAGGTCGCGTTTGCTCTTTCTTTACCATAAGACTGCACAAAATACTGACGCACATAATCTAGTTCGCTCTGGCTTACTTTACCATCTGCTTTAATAACAAATGAGGAAAGTGATAAGAGGTTTAATTCAAAATCTGCAGGAGATACTTGATCACCCCCGCTACGTTGTTGCTGAAAGACATGACCAAAACCGCCACCGCTGGCTCTACGGCTTTCTCCACTAGATTTTTTGTTAGCAGTAAGCAGGTAGCGTACCAACCAGAAAATAAGTAGAATAAAAAAATACTTCATAAAATGTAAAATAATAAAGTGCAAATATAAGTAATTAGTCGTGTGTAACTAAGATGTAAGGCCGTTACCGCTTAAAGACACAGGATCTAACGAGCCTATTATCATTGACAACTAACTTTAATTGAAAAAAGTTTAAACGGTCACTAAGCATAAGTAATCATTAGCGATTTTATGTTACAACTACAGAGAACTTACCCTTGTAAGGCTACTTTATACGCTACTTCGGAAATGTGACATCTTTACTAAATAAAGACCAACAAAAACCACTGCTTATTGCTTCAAATATATAACTAGTAGGTACGCCAAGAATATTTCTGAAGTAAAAGACCATAGCGGTACCTTATCTTTACATAGAGTTAACCCATTGGTTCTACTTGAAATCGTGTTAGTAATTCGTATCTTTGTCGACTAAGATGTACAATTAAAAAAACGATTATGTATCCAGCAGATTTAGTAAAACCAATGAGAGAAGACCTGACAAACATCGGGTTTTCAGAATTACATACAGCAGAAGACGTAACTAACGCATTAAGTAAAGAAGGAACAACACTAGTGGTTGTAAATTCTGTTTGTGGTTGTGCCGCGGCAAATGCAAGACCAGGGGCTAGAATGTCTGTAAAGAACGCAAAATCTCCAGATCATTTAGTGACGGTATTTGCGGGTGTAGACATTGATGCAGTAGATGCAGCAAGAGCTGCAATGGTTCCTTTTCCTCCTAGCTCGCCGTCAATGGCTTTGTTTAAAAACGGAGAATTAGTGCACATGCTAGAACGTCATCACATAGAGGGACGTCCAGCAGATATGATTTCAGAAAATTTAATAGATGCTTATAACGAGCACTGTTAATATTTGACTTCACTTACTCTAAGCTGCGTGTAGGGCAAATAATAGTATGAATAAAAAAAGGAGCAATTTTAATTAATTGCTCCTTTTTTTATTTCTGAAATATGCGGTGTTTACAGCCATTGACTCCACGGAATTCTACTTAGTATTAGTAAGAAAGCTATAGAGTAAAATATAGCTAGCATTTTTAATTTTGGAGTTGAGACTAACTTCTTTTTATGTTTTGAATAACCAATTGTAATTAAAACAGCTGCAATTAGCATAACAATGGGGTGGTCAATTTTAACGCTTTTGAATCCCATAGGCGAAACTAAAACTAAAGCTAAACCAATTAAAAACATCGTATGTGTAACGATTAAACCAAATAGTGCTAATCTGAAATCTCTTGGCTTATATTCTCTTTTAGTAAAATAGCCTAAAAGTGCATTTATTGTTGCAAGTGCTACGGCAATTAGAACGATATACGCCCATCCAGAGTGTAAATATTTTAAAGTAGTGTACATTAACTAGTGGTTTTTGTTTTTTCAAAGTTACAGATTATTCCAAATAAAAAAAGCCCTTAATTTTCGATCTTGTCAAAATAGGAAGGGCATAGTTCTTTTAAAGAAATACCATAATGTGTTTATTAACAAGGCAATATTCTGATGGTTAATACGTAATGCAGTCTATTTGCACTTTGAGTGGGGCGATAAAATTTTCGTAATCTGCAAGATATTCTTGTGCCATTGGTTTTGAAGCAGGGAGATCCTGTTTAAAGGGGTCTACTTGTGCTCCATTTTTCCAGAAACGATAACAAACGTGAGGACCACCGGAGTTCCCCGTCATACCTACATAACCTATAATATCACCTTGCTTTACATAATCTCCTACTTTAACCTTTCTACTTTTCATATGGAGGTATTGTGTCTCATAGGTGCCGTTATGTCTAATCTTTACATAGTTTCCATTACCGCCTCTTTTTTCAGACTTAGTTACTGATCCATCTGCTGTAGCAAGAATTGGCGTTCCTATGGGCGCTGCAAAATCTGTCCCCTTATGCGGTTTAAGTTTATACCCATAGTACTTTATTCTTCGTTTTAAATTATAACGTGATGAGATTCTGCTAAACTTTACTGGAGCTTTTAAAAAGGCACGTCTTAAGTTATTGGCTTCTTCATCATAGTAATCCGTGTATTGTTGTAGTGAATCTGCTTGATATTCAAAAGCATAAAGTGGCGTTCCGCGATGCTCAAAGTATGCCGCTTT
>JALZVC010000258.1 GCA_023301205.1 Flavobacteriaceae bacterium | reverse complement strand
TTTCTTTCAAAATTACGTTGGTTTATCTTTTGAGAGAGTCTATTGTTACTTTCTAAACCACCGGCATTAGCACTAGAAGTTTCTCCTTGAACAGGACATTCTAATACACCAGAACAAGAAGGGTCGTCACAATCTATAAGTCCATCACCATCATCATCAATCCCATTACCGCATATCTCTTGCTGCACTGGAGCTGTTGGGCATCTAGCGCCGTCGTTACTTGCACTTGAAGGCCCATAAGCAAATAGGTTAGAAACCATTAAGTCATTTTCTGAAAGGTTCTGTACGTTTTGAATGACATATATAGTTCCCGTTTGATTTGCTGATACATAAAACCTTCCCGAAAGATCAAAATAAACTGCGCCATAGGTGTAGCTATTACCTGATAATATAGGGACCAGTCCAAGATCAATTACTATACCTGTAGCTGGGTCTATTCTATACAAATGGTTCGTATTCTTTTCAACTGCATAAATATTTCCATCTACTGCATTAAATGCCCAATCATGTATACTTATGTTTTGAGATAGAGCAGCTTCTCCACTATAGTTTCCGTAGTTAGCAGCGTCTGGATTTAGATCAATAGTATAGTACATTGTTCCTCCACCTTTTAAATAATATATTCCTTGTGGTGATACATCACCTACATATCTATTACTGTCTGGTAATTCTGGAATGGTGAAAGTTGTCGTTTCAAAATTTTGTCCAATACGTACGATAGATTTTTCTGGACTTGATAATGAACCCCAAATATAACCATCTGTTGGATTGTAACCAGTTGCATTTATACTACCCGGTGTTATATCTGTTGCTATTTGATAGGAGTTTCCAGAAGCTAGATCAAGCGCATACACGTCATTATATTGAAATAGGTAGGCGCTAAAATCACAATTAAAAGGAACACCTTGAGCTTGAGCGCTTGTGTGATTTAGTATTGCTACGAGCGTAAATAAGTAAAAAAAGGGATGTATTGTTTTCATATCTATTGTTTTAAGGTACAAATGTACTTTCTCAAGTAACCGCTTTTGTTTTTTTTAGTTCGTTCGATAGCTAGGTTCGTTAAATGGTAGATATAGTTCGTTAAATAAAAAAATCTTAAAATTATCTTTGTGAGAAAGATCTTAAGAATTTAGAAAATAAGTAGGTCTAGTCTTAAAAAAAAAACTATTGAATCTGATAAAATAATTGAGTGAAATAATATTGATTATTTTTGTCACTTTTTTTAATACCATGGCCTAAATGAGTATAGTTTCCTTCTATGTTGTTTCTATGTGATGGACTATTAAGCCAAGCGTTTACTACGGCTCCTGCTGTATTGTATCCATAAGCAACATTTTCTCCCACTTGATTAGCGCCTTTACTCTTTAAAGCTGCAGAACGAATACCAAAGTTATGATGATTAACCTCATTTAATTCTATCATGTAGTTGGTGTGTTCTATCGCATATGCGCAAGAAAAATCTGTGCCCATAGTTAAAATATTGAGACCATTAGAAGCTCGATGTTCATTAATTAAAGAGAATATCTCTTGTGCAAACTGGATATCGCTTTGTTTTGCTAAGGTCTCGTCAATACTATAATCTTCTATGCCGTTTGATAATGGTTCTTTAGAACAAGACGCCAAGGTTATAAGTAGAATAAATGTAATTTGAATAATTTTAAATAGTTTCATTTCTAATTGTTTTATGGAACAAAATTAAGTTTGAAACTAGCCTTATTTTTAAATTTTCGTTCGTTTGATAGTTAGGCTCGTTGAAACGTAGAAATGAAGCGATAAATGAAAAAAGGTTCTATTCAACGATATCTTGAATAGAACCTTTTTATATCAATTTGAGGGGAATTACTTGCTTAGGAGTGTAAATTGATGATAAAACTGCGGGATGGTTTCAATCCCTTTTAGGTAATTCCATATTCCAAAATGTTCATTAGGAGAGTGAATTGCATCACTGTCTAAGCCAAAGCCCATTAATATTGTTTTACTTTTAAGTTCTTTTTCAAACAAAGCTACAATTGGAATACTCCCACCACTGCGTTGCGGGATAGGTGTCTTTCCAAAAGTAGATTCATAGGCTTTACTTGCCGCTTTATAGCCTAAGCTATCTATAGGCGTTACGTATGCTTGACCTCCATGATGAGGTTTTACAACCACAGTAGCACCTCTAGGAATAATACTTTCAAAATGTGATTTAAATAGCTCCGTTATTTTTTTCCAGTCTTGATTAGGTACTAAACGCATAGATATTTTTGCAAATGCTTGGCTTGCAATTACCGTTTTTGCACCTTCTCCTGTATATCCTCCCCAAATACCATTTACATCTAGAGTAGGGCGTATACTGTTACGTTCATTTGTAGTGTAGCCTTTCTCCCCATAAACGTCTTCAAGTCCAATAGACTTGCAATAATTTTCTTTGCTAAAAGGAGCTTCGCCCATTTTCTCGCGTTCTGCTGTAGATAATTCATCCACATCATCATAAAATCCGGGAATCGTGATATGATTGTCTTCATCATGTAATGAAGCAATCATCTTTGTTAAAATATTAATTGGGTTTGCAACAGCACCGCCATAAAGGCCACTATGTAAATCACGATTAGGACCAGTTACTTCTACTTCTACATAGCTTAAGCCACGTAGTCCAGTAGTGATACTAGGGATGTCGTTTGCAATCATACCTGTATCGCTTATTAGGATTACATCATTGCTCAGTTTTTCTTGGTTTCTTTCTACAAACCACCCTAAACTTTCACTTCCTACTTCTTCTTCCCCTTCTATCATAAACTTGACGTTGCAGGGTAGTTGTCCTGTTTCTGTCATATACTCCATGGCTTTCACGTGCATATACATTTGTCCTTTGTCATCACAGCTTCCGCGTGCAAAAATGGCACCTTCTGGGTGTAGCTCGGTTTTCTTGATTACAGGCTCAAAAGGAGGACTGTCCCATAAGGCAACAGGATCTGGTGGTTGTACATCATAATGACCATATACTAAGATGGTAGGAAGATTTTTGTCAATTATTTTCTCTCCATATACAATAGGGTAGCCAGGAGTTTCGCAAATCTCCACGTGATCGCATCCTGCTTTTTCTAGGCTTTCTTTAATTACGTCTGCGGTTCTAATGACATCTTTTGCGTAGGCTTTATCTGCCGAAATGCTAGGTATTTTAAGTAATTCTATCAGTTCATTTAAGAACCGGTCTTTGTGTTGGTCTATGTAGGGTTTGGCACTTTTCATATTTACTTCCCGTGCAGACGGGAAACCGTATTATTAGTTAATAACTCACTTTAAAAAATAAAGGTACAAAAAGTAGTATTTTTTGCAGCATTGTTTGTTTATAAATAAAATAACTTCTTTATATTTGCCGACCTTGAAAAGGGCACAGTAACTCTCGCGGATGTGGTGGAACTGGTAGACATGCTAGACTTAGGATCTAGTGCTTCACGGCGTGCAGGTTCGATTCCTGTCATCCGCACAAAAGCTTCTCAGAAATGAGAAGCTTTTTTTATGAGCGTTTCGCTATAAATAGAGAAAAGCGTTACTTATCTTTTTAATGTAACATGACTTCTAAAGTTTTTTTGTACTCCATTTTCAATATAATTAGCGACAAACCAATAATCGTCTGAAAATAATGGGCGACCATTATATTCACCATTCCAGCCTGGACCTGAAGGTTTCATCTCAAGTAACAATTTTCCAAACTGATCAAAAATGCGAATAATTGCATTTGGGTCTAAGTCATTAAGTCCGTCAAGATTCCAGGTATCATTATAGCCATCGCCATTAGGTGTAAAAAAAGGCCTGAAAAACACAACGAAAAGCGATATAGTTGTTTCGCCACAACCATTGCTGTCTTTTGCGGTAATTGTATGAATACCACCAGATACGTTTTCAAAAATATTGCTTTCCTGAAATGGCCCATCGTCAAGACTATAAATTATAGAATTAGAACCTTCTGCAGAAACCTCAATAATGTTATTTGAATCAAAGACATCACTTATTAGGGCTGCAGTAACATTTGTAGGTGGAGAAGAACTAAACACCGTTGTGCTAAATTCATTGAAACAAAGTGTATCCAGATTTGTTATAAGCACGCTATATACTCCTGCTTGATTGACAGTTAATTCTGGACTTGTTTCATTACTAAGAATCTCATCGTTTAAAAACCATTGAAATGTGTTTTCTGAAGCATTAAGCCCGGTTTCTATAATAGGCGGAGAACGTTCTCCTTCTTCTTCAGGAATGACTTGGTTAGAACTATCCACGCATAATCTAAATGTTTCAGGAAGAATAATAAGTGGCGCGTCGCTAACAGTTAAAGTAAAATCTGTAATGGCAAAACAATCTGGATTTCCAACAGTTACC
>JALZVC010000257.1 GCA_023301205.1 Flavobacteriaceae bacterium | reverse complement strand
TATTACAACCTCAACTAACGCAACTGTTGTTCAACTAGCTACTATCTCTTCGGGAGTTTACTTTGTTCGCATAACCGATATTGAAAACAACACCCAAGTTCTAAAAATAGTAAAGCAGTAAATTTTCACTTCGGAAATTTCATTATGTGATACCCAACCTATCAATTTGAGTATCTTTGTATTTCTAAACTTGAAGTAATGAGGCTCAACCAAATTCCAAATATAAAACACACCACATCTGATAACTTTTTCTTACTCGCTGGCCCTTGTGCCATTGAAGGTGAGGATATGGCAATGCGCATTGCAGAGAAGATTGTTACGATCACAGATAAGCTGGAAATCCCATTTATTTTTAAAGGGAGTTACCGCAAAGCAAACCGAAGTCGTATTGACAGCTTTACAGGTATTGGTGATCAAAAAGCGCTAGAGATCTTACAAAAAGTTTCAGAAACATTTAAAGTCCCTACCGTTACAGATATTCACGAAGCGAGCGAAGCTGCCGTTGCAGCGCAATATGTAGATGTGTTACAAATCCCAGCTTTTTTAGTGCGCCAGACTGATCTTGTGGTTGCCGCTGCAAAAACTGGAAAAGTCGTGAATCTTAAAAAGGGGCAATTTATGAGTCCAGAAGCGATGCAACACGCCGTGCAAAAAGTAAAAGATGCCGGTAGTGATAAAGCGTGGATTACAGATAGAGGTACCATGTTTGGATATCAAGATATGATTGTAGATTTTAGGGGTATCCCAACGATGAAGCAATATGCCCCAGTAGTACTTGATGTTACACATAGTTTACAACAACCTAATCAAAGTGTTGGTGTTACTGGCGGTAGACCAGAAATGATAGCTACTATTGCTAAAGCAGGAATAGCAACTGGCGTAGACGGGCTTTTTATAGAAACTCATTTTGATCCAGCTAATGCAAAAAGTGATGGCGCTAATATGCTTGATATCTCAAAGCTTGAGAAGTTGTTGACAGATCTTGTTGCGATTAGGAAAGTGGCTCGTAGTCTTTAGTTTTTGGTTATCAGGCTTTTCTGGTTTACTCAATTGATAACCTATTCCATGTCATTTCTATTTTTATCCATATTCTAAGCGCTTACAATTAGCTCAGCGATTGGTTGATTGTCATAAGTCGTTTATTAATTGTGTGAATTTGTCCTTCGACAAGCTCAGGATGACTGTTATTTGCGCTTCAATTTAGTCAAGCAGTATACCCCTTTTTCTTAGTTCGATTAGCTTCTTCCAGACACTCAATTAATATTTTGCCATCCATATCCTCAGATTTAAAGTAACGGAGGGACTTTACAAATTTTCTATTTTCAGAAACAAGGATGTCTAAGTGAATATTGAAATCTTCTCGTGTCCAAAAACAAACATCTACATAATTTTTTTTCTTATTTACATTTAAATAACATACTGGACAGCCCTCGCTATAATAAATAGGTAATCTCCATTTATAAAATAGCTCATTTCTAGGCAGTGTATTTTCTATTAACACCTGCACTTCTAGAAGCATTCTTTTAAATGGTTCAGGTTGTTTTAATATATATTCTAAAGCAGGTTTCATAAGTTAAAAATAAAAAAAGGCCGCCTTAAAAGCTGCCCTAAAAATCACATATAAACTCCCCAATTTATAATGCATGATTTATATAATTCAAAGATGAATCATTAAAAATTATGCACATTACGGGATAACGTAATTGAGAATAAAAAAAAATCAGTAAATTAAAATATACCTAAAACACCAATTACGATAAGACCAATACCTATAATTGCCTTGAAAGGCATCAACTTATCTGACACATTTTTTAAACCACTTTCTAATAAAGGAACTTTGCTAAATACGTGTGTTAATAATAGTAATCCCCCTACAATACTTGCAATATTAAAAAGTATATTCCCTCTAAAAGTAAGTATTGAAAACACAATAAGCACACCCCCGATTACTGTTTGAAAAGGCGCAAGAAGACCTGCTGTTTTATTAAAAAAATCACTCTCTCCATCCCACTTATCTAAAGTTGTTAATCCCAGTAAAAGTCCGCCAGAAATATTTGCAATTGCTAAAAGTAATCCTATCATAATCTTATCTATATTTTTTTTAATTGTTAGATGTCTAATTTAATAATTATCTCTAAATAAATTCGATGATTTGAAATAAATATTATTACTTTGTATTTCAAAGTACTTTAATATGAGCGAGCTAGATTATTTAAAAGACATTAGTGAGATTAAAAATTTAATGAATAAGTCTTCTCGATTTATCTCCTTAAGCGGTTGGGCAGGTATTCTTGCTGGGGTTTATGCCCTTATTGGTGCAGCCGTCGCCTATTACTTGGTTGCAAATTCTGGGAGAGCGTATCTTATACTAGATGGTTACGTCTTTCGATTAATACTTTTAGATCTTGCTTTGATTGCCATACTAAGTGTTGGGACTGCCATACTTATAACCACAAGAAGCGCTAAAAATGACGGTGTAAAAATTTGGGACAAGACCACCAGAACACTACTCATGAGTTTTTTAGTCCCGCTCATTACTGGTGGGATTTATATACTCATCATCCTCCAGCAACAAAAATATGGACAAACTGGCGCACTAATGCTTATATTTTATGGGCTTGCCTTAATTAATGCCTCTAAATACACCTTTAGTAATATTAAGTATCTTGGTTATGCAGAAATCATCCTCGGACTTATCTGTGCCTGTTACCCTGGCTATGGTTTTTGGCTTTGGGTACTTGGGTTTGGTATATTTCACATCGTTTACGGGGCGTTTATGCTTCTAACCGAAAAAAAATAATCGCAATTGGGCATTATAGAAAATATAAATAAAGTTTTTGATCATCGCATTAGACTGGGCATTATGTCTATTCTAATGGTGAATGATCAAGCAGACTTTAATAGGCTAAAAGAGTTGCTTGATGTTACAGATGGTAATCTTGCAAGTCACATAAAAGGGCTTGAAAAAGAAGAATATATCTTGGTAGAAAAGCAATTTATAGGCAGAAAACCAAATACAAGATATAGTGCAACAAAACTGGGTAAAGCAGCTTTTAAAAAGCATATCAATGCCTTAGAACAATTGATATTAAAGAAAGGACTAAAATAAAAGAGAAGATGAATATGTCTAGAAAACGTTTTTCATACATAACACAACGCATAATTGATTAGAACTATCGAATACTAAATAACAGCATTAAAAAGGATAAACAGCAATTACATTTGTAGCGAACTATAAAAACCAACAAATGAAAGCATTAGAAATTAACTTAGAAAAGCAAAATCTAGGTTGCACTATCCTGAGGTGGCTTCCTTCTATTCTGGTAGCGATATTCTTTATTCAAAATGGATTAGACAAAATAATAAACGCAGCAACATTAAATAAAGCAGGCTTAAGCCCTGCACAAATACTAACTGTTGGTATTATTTTACTAATCGCAACAGGATTGTATGTAATAGACAAAACAATGATTACAGGAACCATAATACTTGCACTCTATATGACAAGTGTTGTTTTTATTCATTTTAATAACGGTAAACCCTATATCATTGCCAGCCAGATTGTACTTGCGATACTCTATGCGCCTATATAAGACGAATGGAAATCGCTCCTAAACAATAACCCTAAAAATCACTCATCTAGAACGGTGAGTAATTTTTTAATCACCTACTTTGAAAAACAAAGTACTTTAGATTATGAAAATAAGAACCGCATTTCGAATCGCTGCTTCCTTTTTTGGGATAGGCACTTTTATTTTTTTAGGTCACTTAATGGCCCCAGAAACACCCATATGGTTTATACTGGGTTTTATATTTATTCTTGTCGCCATTTTAGTGAATGGTCTTGCGGTTATTGGTTGCATTGCTAAGCTCATAAAGTATGACCGGCTAGAAACCTTTTTTTCTATTTGCATACTACTAATTAATGTCCCAGTCGCTGCCTTTTACCTGCACGTTGTTTTAAAATTTTAAACTATGACCCTACCCCTTTTACATACACGCAAGAAACTCATTACCCGGCTCTTTGACTGGACGATGCTACTTTATTGTAAATTCAAGAAGAAAGCAGCTTGGGGCATCACAACGGCTCAACTAATACAAATGCCATCACATAGCTTGGGCTATCATTTAGGGCAACTGCTGCACCAAAACGGCTTTGAGCTTATCCCCAAAGTAGAACGACACGATGCTTATCATTTGGTCACTGGCTTTGGCACCACTGTAGAAGATGAAATAGCACTGCAGTATTGTTGCTTCGGAAATGGCAAGAGAACACCCTATCTCCTCGGTGTTTTACTACTCGGTACATTTTTACTCCCAGACTATATGACAGATTATATCAAGGCCTATCAATTAGGTCGTGATGCTAATAGCTTTCATCATTTTGATTACAAAAAACTACTTACTGCTGATTTTGAAAATTTCCGAAATATGATTTTTATAAGACACCCCAATCAAGTAGTAGTATAAACAAATAACAGTTTAATAAATACACACACAACCTTAGCACTAAACGCTAAACTTTTAAAAATCAAAAAATCATGGAAAACAAAAATGGAAAATTCTCAACTTGGTTACGCGACTCAATTACAGCTAGAATGCTAGTGGTAGGTGTCTTATTATTAATACTACTTGTGCCTTTACAATTTGTAAAAGAACTTATTTACGAGCGGTCTTCACGACAAAAGGAGGTGGTACAAGAAATCAATAAAAAATGGGGGAACGAGGTCATACTCTCAGGGCCTATTTTAAAAATACCGTATAAAACCTATAAGACTACAGAACTGTACAATGGAGATACGAAGAAGTCTGAGAAGAAAACTGAAACGATAATAAATACAGCATTTATATTTCCAGACTCACTGGATATCGCTGCAGATATAGACACTAGAGAACGTAATCGTGCCATATATAAATCTGTAGTTTACACAGCTGACATGGAAGTTTCTGGAACATTTCCGAAGATAGATTTATCTGGAAAAGACGTGAAACCAGAAGATATTTTATGGAAAAAAGCCTCCCTAGTCATACAAACATCAAACATAAAAGGCATACGTAGTAGCATGATTGTCAAACTTAATAAAACGCAGTTGCCTATGAATCCAAAGTTTACCAAAGACTATTTAAACACAATACAAAGTGAGGTCATCCCAGATTTTCAAGCAATGGCTAACACTTCTATTCCTTTTACTTTCGATCTAAAAATTAATGGCAGCGAACTTTTGCAATTTATCCCAATAGGCAAAGAAACAAAAGTGGTGATGAACTCAAACTGGCACTCCCCTAGTTTTAACGGAAATTATTTACCTACAGACGAGGCTAGAGAAATATCTAATGAAGGATTTACTGCGCAATGGGAGGTCTTCCAGATTAACCGCGAATTTGAACAAGTGTTTTATAATACCTTACCAGACCTTACTGATTTTGCCTTTGGGACAGATCTTATCATCCCTGTAGATGAATATCAAAAAAGTGAGCGTACAGTAAAATATGGTTTTCTAGTTATAGGACTCACTTTACTTGTTTTCTTACTTATACAAATTGTAAGCAAGATCTACATCCACCCATTTCAATATGTAATGGTAGGGCTGTCACTTGTAATGTTCTATACGTTACTCATTTCTATAAGTGAACACAGTTCCTTCTTAAAAGCCTATATAATTGCTGCTAGTGCTGTGTTACTTTTAATTACGGTCTATAGTCGTTTTATATTAAAAGGATGGAAATTTCCTGCGCTCATTGCTTTCTCTCTGGCCTCATTATACGGGTTTATATATGTAATTATTCAGTTAGAAAATTACGCGTTACTTGTAGGAAGTATTGGACTATTTGTAATACTTGTCATCGTGATGTTTGCCTCTAGAAAGATAGATTGGGGTTCTAATAAGTAGCAGTTTACAATACTATTTCTTTAAACAAATACAATAATAATGTCTGATTGATCTCAGTCGAAATCCAATTAAACTTATCCAAGTTACTATTGTTGACTAACATCAATCAGACATTTTAAATAAATATAACAATGAAAAAAACCGCATCAATATTCCTATTAATTCTAGTGACAGAAATTGTCAATGCCATATTTCGAATTCAAAGAGGAGTTCGTTGGGTTTTTGGTAATCCATTTCACACAAAATAGTAAACAATGAAAAGAAATCTTCTTTTATTTACGCTGTTATTAGTTGTTGAAATTGCCATCGCAAAATTTTATTTCACCGAATTTATTAGGCATGTTGTAGGCGATGTTTTAGTAGTACCTCTCCTTTATTATTTATTGAGGGCAATCACCAAAACCGCAAAATTAAAAAGCATACTATTAGTACTTTGTTTTGCCTTTTTTATTGAATTCTTGCAATGGATGCATATTACCGAAAAAATCTACATCAAAAACCCTACACTAAGAATAATCACAGGGACCACATTTGATTACAGAGATTTAATAGCATATACAGTAGGCGTATTAGTTATAGTCATCACCGAAAAAATCTACACTCATGAAACAGATTAAAACATATATATTTAAAAATTTTGAATCATTATTCACGCTATTCTTTGCAACTGTTGGTTGTATTTTTTTACTCGCGGTACGTTTAAAACTAACACATTCCTATTTCCTCATCTTCTTAGTATGGAATCTATTTTTAGCCGCTATCCCTTATTTTATTTCTTCTTATCTCACAGTAAAAGAAAATGCAACATGGATATTGAGAAATGGGTTATTACTTGTTTGGTTATTGTTTTTACCCAATGCACCATATATAGTTACAGACCTCATCCATGTAACACACGCAGAAGCAAGCTACAAATTATTTGACGCTACCATCATCAGTCTATTTGCTCTAAGCGGATTGCTATTTTATTGTATTTCACTACAACAAATAATATCTATATACTCTAGCAAATGGAAACAATGGAAAGTGACATTATTGAAATGGGCTATCCCATTTTTATGTGCCTTTGGTATTTACTTAGGTAGATTCTTGCGATGGAATAGCTGGGATATCCTGCAAAACCCACAAGCTTTGTTAGATGACATCATAGCGCCCATTATGGCACCAGCAGGGCATCCGCTCGCCTGGATTACCACCTTAAGCTTTGGTTTTGGATTGTATGGACTCTATTGGGTTTCTATAAAATTTCAGAAGAAAAAAAGATCTTACCCATCTTGATTAAACTAATTTTCCATCCACATACTCCTCTAAGTACTTAAAACGCTCTGTCAGTGTTCCATTTTTTGTGGTAATTCTAGCTCTTTTTAGAATACCGAACTTATCATCATCAAAAAACGCAGGTATTACGTTTTCTAAAAACATCTCTCCAAACCCTTCACTTGCATCTTTAGGTAACTCACAAGGCAAATTATCTACTGCCATCATCGTGATCGCTCCTGGAGCATTCATTGCCACAGCAGTTTCTGTCACCGGGTCGTAGCCATAAAAAGGGTCTGCAATGGTAGATGACTTTATCGTTGCTGCCACTGGACCATCCACATCACAAGAAATATCTGCGATAAGATTGATCCTAAAATTTTTTTTCTTGGCGTCTGCTCTTGTAAACAAATAAGGTGCATTGTTGCCATAAAAATGCCCTGCAATAAAGAAATCTGACGCTGCTGCGTAAGGCATAAAATTACTTTCATATGGCGTTGGGTCGTCGTAAAAAGCAAATTTGTCACCAACCTTCCCATCGGTACGCTTGGCATATTCCATAACATCTGCCATAACGTATACTGGCTCTGTAAAAGAAGATGTTAAGTATAAGGCATCACTAATTTGCTTGATTTTCAAATGATCTAAAATCTCTTTGGCGCCAAGGGCTACTTTACCCGTGCCCGTTAGTAAGATTTTAATGACAGGTAGTTGTATTTTATCTAGTTCCGCTTTTACAGCATCAAGATCTGCCAGATTTTCTACTTTAGGCAAATCAAACAATCCATCTCTAATACCTAAAGCCCTAAAGCCATTATACGCCCCTACTAAACCTGCATAGCGACCAAAACCAATAAGTCGCGCTCCATTTTCTTTTATAATAGTCTCGTGATCATACATCTCTATATTGCGTTCTAGCATAGCCACCAATAATTTGCGATTATACGGTTGCTTTTTTATCGTATGCGAAAAATAGAAATACTTTTTATTAGGTATCAATGCCTCCACCGGCACTTCTTTTACACCCAGCATCACATCTGCTTTAGACACATCTTCTAGCACCTCAAAACCAGCTGCTTTGTAGGCACTATCTGGAAATATGCGAATAGCACTAGATTCCACAATAAAGCGCGCCTCTGGAAACTGGGCGGCAGCCTCCTTTAACTTGCTTGGAGAAAAAACCACACGTCTATCTGGTGGGTTTTTACGTTCTTTTAAGATGGCAAAAGTAATAGGCATTTGGTATCTGTTTTGTGTTTTAAACTTCGGAAATATTAAGTATCAAAGATAGCGCAAATCTTGTATATTTGCGGACTATTTTAAACGTTAGATTGGTTTTAGAATGTTGAAATATTTGAGCGAAGCAAAAAGATTTCACTACTAACTAAAAACTACCAACTATCGTCTAATAAGGGGGCCGACTGGTTTTGACAGCGGGTTTTCGGGTATGGTAAGCATGTAGAGCGCTGGATAACAGCTCTTAAATCTCATTTTTCACACTTTTTAAACGGCGAGAACAACTACGCCCTAGCTGCATAATCCGAATTATAGTAGGATTACGCCTCGGTCTACAAGGTAGACAAGCAGGAAGTCAC
>JALZVC010000256.1 GCA_023301205.1 Flavobacteriaceae bacterium | reverse complement strand
ATACCCTCTTCATCTTTCTCGTAATCTCCATCATTATAATCATTACGGTCAAAGTACATACGCTTTCCATCTTGAGTAACAACAGCATTTGCTTCATGATATTTAGTATTCACTTCATCACCAAGTATCGTAGCATTTTTTATAGCCTCTTTTCCTATTTGATTAGCTTTATATAAATCTAAAAAAGGTTCGTCATTCCAATCGTACGTTTTTCTAGATGTGTTTCTAGCAGATGCAAAATAGAAATCCTTACCAATCATAAAACCACCAAAGTCTGAATACTTACTGTTTAAGTCTGTCATGTTTGTAGCAGTAAACTTTGCCTTTTTTTCTAGCAATTGTGGCAAATAGTCTGGGTTTTTCATGAATTCCCGTGCACGAGTATCATTTGGCTTCATGGCTGCAAACTTTTTCATCCACTCATTTGATTCTGCAAAATTACCGTTAGTTTTAAGTGATTGTGCATAATTGTAAACCGTCTCTGGCTTAACACTTTTTGACTTTACCACGCGCTTATAATACGTTTCAGCTTTTTTAGTGTCATTAATAAAATAATAACTATTTGCTAAACGCTCATATACATATCTATCTGCTTTATTTTTTTTCAGAAGTTTTTGATATTCAGCTGCCGCATCCGTATAAGCTAAACGGTCGTAATAACCATCCGCCTTTTTTGTGGCTTTATTTTGAGCCATCATCATGCTAGTGCTGAAGGCTACTAAGAGTAAGAAAGTAAATATTTTTTTCATTTGTGATGAATTTATTTTAAAAATAATGGTTTTTTAGAAGTATCTAGGTGAACGTAATGCCTTCTTGTTAAAGATAAGATCATATGTCAAGATTACCTCATGCGAAGATGGCGCAACCACTCGAATTTCACTAGTTACTGCGTCATAAGCATAACCTATACGTAATACAGGTGTTGCTTGAAAACCAACAAGACCACTAAATGAATCATCTAATCTATAAGATCCTCCTATTTCAAATTTATCAAAGAACAATGCATTTAAATTCACATCAAATGATACTGGTGAGTTAAACTCAGATTTTACTAATGCAGATGGCTTTAATTTAAAATTATCATTTATTTGAAATACATATCCTGCGGTAGCGAAATAGTGCCTTTCTTCTGAACCAAAATCCAATGCGTTCTCGTCAAGATGAGTAGTAGTTAAAAAATTAGGAACAGAAAGTCCAAAAAAGAAATTATCTGTGTATAGAAATAAACCTGCACCAAAATTAGGCTTCGTTGTATTTACATTTTCTGAAAACAGTTGATCACCTTCATCTTGTAAATCAAGATCAGTCAAACCTATATCAAGAAACGTAGCTCCTGCTTTTAATCCTAAGGCTAACTTTGTTTTTGTTCCTAGTTGCAGTGTATATGAAAAGTCTGCATACGCATTTGTCTCATTTACGGGACCCAATTCATCACTAATTACAGATAGCCCAAGACCTACATTCTTACCTACTGGCGAATGTCCAGAAAAGGTAGCTGTTTCTGGGGCTCCATCAAATCCAGACCATTGATTTCTATAAAGTGCTGTGAGTGACAATGCTTCTTTGTTACCAGCATAAGCAGGGTTTATCACATTCATATTATAGATATACTGCGTGTATTGCGGATCTTGCTGTGCTGTTGCCAATTGGGCAGAAAAGCCAACAATTAGGAGTACTAATAGCGTTCGTTTTTTCATTATAGTTACTTATTAATGTTAGTCAATTATTTATTTAAATAGATGAAGCCTGTTTCTGCATCACCGTCAGCTAAGTTGATCACATAATAGTAATTACCTACCGGAAGTTCGTCTCCATCATCTGTTTGCCCGAACCATTCATTTACATAATTATCGAGTTCAAAAACAACAGTACCAAATCTATTAAAAATACTTACCTTTTCTATACCTATTCGTTCATTAAGGAATTCTAGGTCAAGATTATCGTTAAAGCCATCACCATTAGGTGATATTCCTTGTGTAATGATACAATTTTCGTTTGCAAAAAAGTCAACAAAGATATCATCGCTAGATAAACATCCATCATTACTAACTTCTACCTCGTATACCCCACCATCTATGATGTCTAATGTAGATCCTGTTTCTCCTTCTAGTAATCCACCATCTAAAAACCATCTAAATGTAACAGGTGAACCGTCTTGGTTTGTGGCTGTCGCTACAAGTGTTTCAGTATCAAAAGTACATTTTGTAAATATATCTTCACCTCCATTAATAGCAATTTCTGGTAAAGATCTAAAGTTTAAGGTGATCTGATTACTAACAACGGTACAACCCATAAAAGTAACTTCTACAGTATAGCCCCCATCTTCAGTAACGGTGATGGTTGGTGTTGTCTCTCCAGTACTCCAAACATATGTCGCATTTGTAGCGTCTTCGCCTATAATATCTGGTATAAGCGTTAACGAATCTATTCCGCAGAGTTGTTGATCTTCTCCAATAATAACCGTAAAGTCAACTAAATTAAGTAGAATATCATCTGTTCCTGTACATCCACCTTCAGAGGTTACCACAACACTATATAGCCCACCTTGATCTGCATCAAGCATTGCATCTGTTTCTCCTGCAAGCGCAACACCATCTAGGAACCACTGGTAAGTTATATTATCTAGATCTGCCTCGTTGTCTGGGGTACCATCTAGCGTAATAGTTGTTCCACCGCAAAGTGGTAAATCTTCTCCTAAATCTACTACAGGTATGTCTCTAAAGGTTAAAGTAATATTGTTAGATGTTACGTCACAACCCATAATCGTTACCGTTACCGAATAAGTATCACTAGTAGCTACAGTAATAGTAGGTGTTATCTCTCCAGTACTCCAAACATATGTCGCATTTGTAGCGTCTTCGCCATCAATGACTGGAACAATCTCAAATGGTTCAAACCCGCAGAATTCTTGATCACTTTCTAAGAGAACAGTGAATGTAACTATGTTAACCTCTACTGAGTCTGTACCTGTACAACCACCTGCAGAAGTTACCACTACACTATATGTCCCGTCTTGATCTGGACTAATAATCGCGTTTATTTCACCAGGAAGTTCTACCATGTCTCGAGACCATTGATACGAAATATTTGTTAAGTCGGTCGCGTTTGTTGGTGTCCCAATTAACACAGCATTATCTCCTGGACAAAATGTAACATCTGCACCTAAGTCTACTATTGGACTTGAGAAGAACTCAACGATTATTGTATCCTGTAATGTACACGTTGTGTTAGGGAACGTTACTGTTACAGAATATTCTCCAGATGTCGTAACTGCTAATGTACTCCCCGTTTCAGTTGATAATTCCGTTCCGTCCATGGTCCAAACAAATATTCCATCATCATTCAAGCCAGTATCTAGCAAAACTGCTTCTCCTTCACAACCCGCGTTACCACTAGCTATAGTAAGGTCATCACCTATATCTATTTGTCCTAAATCGAAACTTCCTCCTGCCAAAAATACAGCAGAGTCGAAAGCGCTATCACCTCTATCTCCAATCACTAACTTAACGGTATATACTTCTCCTAACTGTACAGGAACAGTAGCAGTAGTTAATATAGCGGTTATACCATCGTATTGGGTAGGTTGCACATTCAAATTATCAGCAGAATTACTCACATATAAATCTGGGAAAAAATCTACCCCTAATACTTCTGGACCGCAAGTAAAGGTGTCTCTGTGTATTGATAAGGTACTCACAGGCACATCATTTGAACCTTGTACTGAGGCTATATTTACCCCTCCAAAAGGTGCTCCAGACGTATCTGGTATACCTGGCCCGCTTACTAAAAATGCAAAGCCATCTCTAAAAATGTCGGTACACTCAAATTGATTTTCATATTCTTCAGAAGCAAAAACAAAATCGAAAGTAACTAATGGGATATTTGAAGTAAATTCGAATTCAAATACTGTAGCATTAAAAGTATTTACTGTTGAGCCAAGCTGATTATTTAAGATCGTTTCCAAATCTATATCTCCTTGCCATGCCCCATTACCATCAGAAACTCCTGCTGCATTGTTTGGTCCTTCTGCAGATTCTGCAAAACCAGATGATAAAACAATACCATCTTCTAAAGGGAATCCTGTACTTCCTCTTTTAAAGTATCCCCAGCTACGCTCTGTAATATCGTTAACGCCACTTGGATTCTCCTGTAAATTGGTAAATGTTATATCTACATTCCCGCAACCACCTTGCTCAACAAACACATCTTCAACAAGTTCTTCTGCATTTAAAGATGTTTCCGTGTCATTTGGACTATTTACTACTATAGTGTCAAACGTATTAACACACACATCAAAGGCTACATCCTGAAAAGGAATAGCAGAAAAACTAAAGACCCGAATCCAATACATTTCTCCTATTATAAAGTCACTTGACTGGCTAATGTCAGGATTGCTACAATATAGTTCTGTTAAGTTGTCGCAGTCTGGCCCAGAATACACTCCATGAACTAAATTAGTTACATCACCTACTATGTTTAATAAGCTTACTTGATGCGCTGTGTTTGTAGCCGTAAAGCTAAACCAAACATCATCATCTCCAGATCCTGGGCAAGTAGACGTAACTGTTGTTTCTGTCGCCCCTAATAATTGTCCAGATGTAAATAACGCACAAGAGTCATCTAAGTTAACATCGACATTAAGTGCCCCTAAACATTCATCATTCACCGGTGGTGGTGGTGGCGTAAAAGATGCAATGCAAAGATCAAAAGTTGTTAAGTTTAGAAGGTCATTACCAAATGTCCAAACTCGAACAAAATAAGTTTCCCCAATTATTAAACCTAAATTAAAACTATCGTCTGGATCACTACAGGTTATTTCTGTAAGGTTATCACAATCTGGACCTTCATAAATTGCATGAACAAGATTTGTTAAACCTCCCGCAACATTCAATAGCTCTATCGTATGTATTTCTGAAGTAGCAACAAAAGAAAACCAAACATCATCCCCTGCATTTCCTACACAGTCATTAACCTGAGGAGACGCTGTTGCTCCACCTAATGCACCCGGATTTAATAATGTACATTGATCATCACTATTTACCAGAGCAGGTACCGCTTGTAAGTCACACTCATCATTAAGTGGGGGTAGTGGTATTGATGTGCAAGTAACAGTTAGTTCGTAATCTCCTACAGCAGTTCCAAAACCAAAAACATATATAAGGTAATTAGTAGATGCATCTGTCATGAACGTAAACTCAGATTGTAAACCACAAGAATCGTCATTACCACCTACACAAGTCAGCGCAAAACAATTACCAGAATACACTCTAATTTTAGTATCGTAATCAGTAACAGAGCAAAGCGAAAAATCTACAATATCACCATTACCAGCAAAACTATACCAATTTCCTGGAGCTCCATTTGTAGTACCGCAACCATCTTCTGGAGAAGATGTAATTGTTGACATTTCTGTGTTTCCAAATACTACATCTCCACAAATTAATGGGATTGCATCTAAACACAAATCATTTACAGGCACTTGTGCTTGCGCTTGAAAAGCGAACAGCGCAATAATAAAACCGAATAATATATTTTTTTTCATTTATTATAAATTTAATTTAAACATTTATTTACCTAAAACTATAAAAGACTTCCTTGAATCATTAAATTAATAATTCTTTTTTTATTCTTCTCTATTAACATAAACCTAACCTGCAGCAACGGCACCAAATCAAGGATTTTCATTAGCCAATTGTATGGTATAGAAATATGTTCTTGTGGGTAGCTCCTCACCATCATCCGTCTGACTACCCTACTGATTCGTATATTTTTTTTACTTATAAACTGCTGTTCACAGTCTTTTGAGGGCACTAAAATATTGAAAAAAATCGACTAATAACAATTAGTAGAACAAAATTGTTATAGTGTGAGATAATTAGGTTAAAGTGTGAAAGAATTGTTAAAAAAAGCAAGGTTTATAGAATTTTTTGAGATTACAGAACTTATTTTAAAAAAAAAGTCAAATTGTTTCAAAAAAATCATCATTTTCAACTAAAAGATTGGTTTTGTAATAATTAAGTTAACAATTGTAATTATTGAAATCTGCTCTTTTTCTCTCAAATTATAAGTCATTTGAAAGACATCAAGTTTCCGAAGTAAAAGAAAAGCAACTATCTAGGTAAGTTTAAAAGAAAGAGTCTTGAAACCAAACCTATAGACAAAATTTTTGTTGGAGATATTTTTACCAAGCAAGCGCGCCTCCTTGATCTTGTAAAGTATATGTATTATGGCCCCTATAATTATAAAAGATAGAAGCAACACCATAAGGTAAATTATAGAACTCGTTATCACAGCACAATAATAGCGAGTTTAAAAGAATTTTTATTGATAGCTATTAAATATAAATAGCAAGGCACAACCGTTTTCGATTAATGCACATGGCACAACGTTAAAAGACCACTTTTGATACTTCTAACTATTAATCTTAAAAACACTGTAAACAGGAAAATGATCACTAACACCACCTAAATACTTAGGCCCGGCATAGGTTCTAAAAGGATTTCCTTTGTATTTTCCTTCCCGAATAACTACAGACGCTTCATTAAAGATGTCTGCTTTTTCAAAAGAAAAAGGGTTGTCATAAGGCTTCATAAA
>JALZVC010000255.1 GCA_023301205.1 Flavobacteriaceae bacterium | reverse complement strand
TATGGTACCCTTTATCCAGACGCAAGCCCCTCTTTTATTTTTGATAAATTCTTCAACTCGTAAAAAAAGGCTCCACATTCCCCTAAAAATCGCCAACTTACTGCGGATGTTTCGATTGTTTCTAATTACTGCCATTGCAGCCCTGAGCCTCGCCCTGTCCCTCACATCCTGTAAGAAGGAAAGTAATGTCAGCCGCTCCAACTCCGAAGGCATACTCCTTATAGGAAACGGCTCTGAACCTGAATCACTTGACCCCCAACTAGCCACTGGCGTTCCAGAAGGTAGGATCATCGACTCCCTTTTCGAAGGACTAGTCGGAACTAGCCCTGATGACCACAGCCCTGCACCAAATGCCCTGGCAGAATCTTGGGAAATATCTGGTGATGGTGCAATCTACACGTTTAAAATCAGAAAAAACGCTACTTGGAATAACCCTGAGCGAGATCCTGTAACGGCTCATGATTTTGTCTACTCATACCACAGAATCCTACATCCAGATCTTGCAGCAAAAAATTCCTATATGCTCTACCCTCTGCTCAACTCTGAAGTTTATAATAAGAACCTTCGTGGCTCCATTCTCTTCAAATTAGCAAATGATTCACCGATTGAGTGGGAGGACATAAAGGCTCTACCATTTGTTGGTGACCCCTCCATCAGCCTCCCTAAAAATCTCAATAAATCAATACCCAGCTCGATCAGTGATGCCGACTTCCGTTCGCTTTGCCTTAACCTTGGTTTAAATCGGATGAATAAAGTTTTGCTGGAACATGCCCGTGAATCACCAACCCGCTTCCCGTGGCCGAAGAACATCTCCAAAAAAACACAGATCATCATTTTAGACCGCCTCATCACCTTTTCAGGTAAAGACCTCTGGCAACATGCTAACGTAGGGGTAAAGGCTATAGACGATCATACACTCCAGCTCACATTACGCAGCCCAACACCTTATCTTCTGGGGATCCTTCAACACATGTCATGGTATCCAGTACATCGACCTACAATTGAAAAGCATGGCAGCATGACCTCCATTGACAGTAAATGGACACGTCTTGGCAACCTAGTAGGCAATGGTCCATTCACCCTCAAAACATGGCGACTCAACGCCCTCATCGAAGTTACTAAATCTGAAAACTACTGGGGAGCAAAAGATGTTAAGCTCAACGGCATCAAATATCTCCCCATCGACAACGTAGAAACAGAGCAACGAGCCTTTCGCAGAGAAGCACTACACGTTACAGCAACCGTTCCGCCACACCGCACGGTATGGGCACAAAAAAACCTACCCGACCAGCTTCGTATCGAACCCTATTTAGGCGTATACTTTTACCGAATCAACCTTAATCCAGCAAAAGACTCAGATGACTCTAGGACAAAATCCGCACGGAAAATGCTCAGTGACTCAAGAGTCCGTAGAGCTCTAGCCCTTGCATTAGATCGAGACGGCATCTGTTCTTTCCTCAAAGCTGGACAAAAACCAGCAGCATCATTCTGCCCACCGGGCGCTGGTGGCTACAAACCAAAACACCTCCTCTTACCTACTAACACAGCTAAGTCCAAACGCATTGCCGAAGCAAAGAAGCTTCTCGAAGAAGCTGGCTACGCAGATCTTTCTACAATACCTGAAATTCAAATATTTTATAACACATCAGAGAGCCATCGCCAAATCGCTGAGCTTATTCAATCACAATGGAAAAAAAACCTTGGACTTAATTGCACCCTCTATAACCAAGAGTGGAAAATTTATCAAGCAACGCTCCAAGCGGGAGATTATGATATTGCCAGAGCAGGTTGGATCGGCGACTACAACGACCCTAACACCTTCATGGACATGTGGCTAACAGGATCCGGAAATAATCAAACGGGCTTTACTAACAAACGCTATGATGAACTCATAATCCTTGCGTCTAAAGCTAGCAACAGCGACCAACGAATGGCCTATTTCCAAGAAGCTGAAAAAATCCTACTCACTGAACTCCCTGTCATCCCTCTCTATTTTTATGTTTCTCAAAAAATGGTTCACCCCTCACTCAAAGGCTTACACCCCAATATTTTGGACAAACTCCATTTTAAAAATTTCCACCTAGAAAACTAGACTATGCTCAGCATTATTCTTAAACGGCTCGCACTTTTACCGGTCATGATGCTTATCGTGGCAACAATTGGCTTCTTACTTGTTAAGGCGGCTCCAGGCAGCGCATTTACAAATGACAAAGGAGTCTCACCTGAAGTGCTTGAAAAAGCCAAGGCATACTATGGCTTTGATCAACCTCTATATATCCAATATACCAAATATTTATCAAATCTGGCTCAAGGCGATCTCGGGCCCTGCCTCAAGCTCAAAGCATACACGGTAAACGAAATCATAGCAGAATCTGCACCTGTTTCTCTTGAATTAGGCGCTTACGCTATCCTCATTGCCCTACTTGTTGGCATACCTTTAGGTGTAATTGCTGCAATCAACCATAATAAGTGGCTAGATTACAGCTCCATGACACTAGCAATGGTCGGAATCTGTCTTCCTGCATTTGTCCTCGCCCCCGCCCTGTTATTTATTTTTTCCATTCACCTTGGGTGGCTTAACCCTCTGGGCTGGGAAACCCCATCAGACCGTATCCTACCATCCCTCTCTATCGGACTCTACATTGCAGCGTCTATAGCACGCCTGACAAGAACCGGTATGTTAGAAATCTTGAACCAAGACTTCATACGAACGGCAAAGGCAAAGGGGCTAAGCACATGGACAATCATCCGTAAACACGCACTCAAAGGAGCACTCCTACCTGTGGTAAACTACCTAGGGCCAGCACTTGCCAGTGTGATGGCAGGGTCATTTGTCGTGGAGACAATCTTCAGTATACCCGGAATCGGTAGGCATTTTGTAAACGCTGCCTTCAACAGAGACGAATACCTTGTATTAGGCTCCGTTATCTTTTTCTCATTTCTCCTTATTATTATGAACCTTGTAGTAGACATCATACAGTTGGCTATTGATCCACGAGCTAGAAAATCTAAGTCCTGATAAATAATGACCACTGCTCAACACAACAAATCATCTACTCCGAAACACCCCCTGAGTGGAACCTCTCTGGGCACAGATGCATGGATCAGGCTAAAGAAAAACCGCATGGCGGTATTCAGCCTATACTACCTCATCGCAGTCGTCATCATCTGTATATTTGGCCCTCTTGTTTATGAATCTATTACCGGTATAGCTCATGATACCGCAAATCCAACCATGGGTTCTACTGGCCCGTTTGCAGGCGGTGCAGCGCACCCCTTTGGTACAGATGAACTCGGTAGAGACATCCTTGTTCGCACGATGGCAGGTGGCAGGGTTTCTCTAGGTGTTGGCCTCCTTGCTACTCTTGTATCCATCGTCATTGGTATTACCTACGGTGCAATTTCAGGCTACAAAGGAGGAACGGTAGACAGCCTGATGATGCGATTTGTCGATATACTCTTCGGCCTCCCATTTACCATTTTCGTAATACTTCTAACAACAATTTTTGAACGTAGCTTGGTCTTACTTTTTGTCGCTATTGGCGCTGTTGAATGGCTAACAATGGCTAGGATCATTCGCTCAAGCGTATATTCATTCAAAAATCTGGAATGCGTGGAAGCAGCCCACTCCTTAGGGCTATCAAACGCACGTATCCTCTTCCGGCATATTCTCCCTAACGTGATTGGGCCGGCCATCGTCTACACAACGCTAACAGTCCCAAAAGTCATGTTACTAGAAAGTTTTCTCTCCTTTCTGGGGCTTGGGGTTCAGGCGCCTAATAGCTCCTGGGGATCACTCATTAAAGATGGTGCTGATAAAGTAGATGTTTACCCCTGGATCTTGATATTCCCTGTTTTCTTATTCTCAGCTACCCTTTTCGCTCTGAACTTCCTCGGAGATGGCCTCAGAGATGCTCTAGACCCCAAGGCAGCTAAAGATTAACACCATCTACAGATGGCATCATCTATAGATTGTT
>JALZVC010000254.1 GCA_023301205.1 Flavobacteriaceae bacterium | reverse complement strand
GTCTTAATGCCTAACTTTGATGCCCAAATTATGATGAATCAAAACGGGCAGAACGTGTTTAGTTTAGGAACAGTTACCAGCATTCAAGAATAATGAAAAAGTTTGCCCTCCTGGTTTTTAGCATCTCTTTTCTCGCGTCTTGCGGTTCAGATAATGATGATACAGCAGGGTATGTAGCTACTCCATTGCAAATAAACACGCCATTAATATTTCAGCAACTATTACCTGAAGCGGTTATACCAGAAGATAACCCAATGACGGAAGAAGGTGTCGCTTTAGGAAAACGTTTGTTTTATGACGAAACCTTGTCTTCAGACAATACCGTTTCTTGCGCTAGCTGTCATAAACCAGCAACTGGTTTTGCAGACAATCTTGCATTTAGCTTAGGTGTAAATGAAGCTCCAGGCATTAGAAATTCGATGCCTTTAATGAATCTTGCCTTTAATTTCTTTGAAAATTTTAATTGGGATGGCAGTGCTGTAACTATAGAAACTCAGCTAGAAATTCCTATAACAGATCCCATTGAGATGAATAATAATTTTCCTGATCTTATAGCAGATTTGGAAGCAGATGCATCTTATGCCTTGCAATTTGAGCAGGCCTTTAATGTTACCACCATTACTAAAACAGAAGTAACAAAAGCGATAGCCCAATTTTTGAGAACGTTGGTTTCTGGTAATTCTAAATTTGACAGACATTTATTAGGGCAAGCAACACTAACCCCGCAAGAACAAAATGGTCTTGACGTTTTTCTGGACGAAGCCAGAGGTGATTGTTTTCACTGTCATGGAAGCCCCACAAACCCATTATGGACAGATAATATTTTTCACAACAACGGTCTAGATACTAGTTTTGAAGATAGAGGCCGCGGAGCATTTACTGGAGACCCTAATCAATTTGGACAATTTAAATCACCCAGTTTACGCAATTTAGCATTCACCGCACCCTACATGCATGATGGTCGCTTTGCTACACTAGAAGAGGTAGTAGATCACTATAGTGAAGGTCTTGTTTTTTCTGAAACGATAGACCCATTAATGAAATCTGTTGCAGAAGGTGGCGTAGGCTTATCTGATACTGACAAAGCAGATTTAGTCGCTTTTCTACTATCTTTATCAGACCCTACATTTATAAATAATCCTGCTTTTTTACCTACAGAAGCTCCGTAAGGTTAACTTCGGAAATGAGACAACCTTCATACAAGGTTACAAATCATAAATTTCTACTATAATTTGATGCTTTTAAAGATATCTAGTTATGATAAAATGACGGATTTACTGTATCTTTGCACCCTAATTTAGAACAAATCTAATTTATATGATTACAGTTAGCGAAGGAGCAAAAACAAAAATTTCACAACTTATGACGGAAGAAGGTTTTAACCCTACTCAAGACTATGTGCGTGTTGGCGTGAAAAGCGGTGGTTGTTCTGGGCTATCTTATGAGTTAAATTTTGACGATAAGATAGGAGAAAACGACAAGCTTTTTGAAGAGAATAATGTAAAGATAGCAGTAGATAAAAAGAGTTTTTTATACCTAATAGGCACTACCTTAGAATACAGTGGTGGCCTCAACGGAAAAGGCTTCGTTTTTAATAACCCAAACGCAAATAGAACTTGTGGTTGCGGAGAGTCTTTTTCCCTTTAAATAATAATTTTGAATCTAGAATTCACATTTGAGATATGAGTAAATATACTGAAGACGATTTAAAAAAGGAATTAGAAACCAAAGAATACGAATATGGTTTCTACACAGATATTGAATCTGAAACTTTCCCTATTGGTCTTAACGAAGACATCGTGCGTGCCATTTCTAAAAAGAAAGAGGAACCACAATGGATGACAGACTGGCGTATAGAGAGTTTTAGGTATTGGCTAAAAATGGAAGAACCAGAATGGGCAAACGTTCATTATGAAAAACCAGATTTTCAAGCTATTTCCTATTATTCTGCTCCCAATGGAAAACCCAAATACGATAGTATTGATGACGTAGATCCAGAATTACTGGAGACGTTTGCTAAACTGGGTATTTCTTTAGACGAACAGAAAAAACTTGCTGGTGTAGCGATGGATGTAGTTATAGATTCTGTTTCTGTAGCAACTACGTTTAAAAGTACTTTAGCAGAAAAGGGTATCATTTTCTGTAGCATTTCCGAAGCCATTAGAGAGCATCCAGAGTTGGTAAGAAAATATATAGGTTCTGTAGTACCACAACGTGACAATTTTTACGCAGCATTAAATAGCGCCGTGTTTAGTGACGGATCATTTTGCTATATCCCTAAAGGAGTGAGATGCCCTATGGAGCTATCTACGTATTTTAGAATTAATCAAGCAAACACCGGACAGTTTGAGAGAACTTTAGTGATTGCAGACGAAGGTAGTTATGTAAGTTACCTAGAAGGTTGTACTGCTCCTAGTCGTGATGAAAATCAATTACACGCTGCTGTAGTAGAGCTAATAGCTATGGACGATGCAGAAATAAAATATAGCACTGTGCAAAACTGGTTTCCTGGAAATAAAGAAGGAAAAGGTGGTGTATATAATTTTGTAACCAAAAGAGGAATCTGTGAGAAGAATGCAAAAATCTCGTGGACACAAGTAGAAACTGGAAGTGCTGTTACCTGGAAATACCCTAGCTGTATTTTAAAAGGAGACAATTCTATAGGAGAATTTTACTCGATTGCTGTAACCAATAATTATCAGCAAGCAGATACTGGTACTAAGATGATTCATATAGGAAAAAACACCCGTAGTACCATAATATCTAAAGGAATCTCAGCTGGCAAGTCTCAAAACAGTTATAGAGGATTAGTTAAAATAAACAAACGTGCACATAACGCGCGTAATTTCTCGCAATGTGATTCACTATTGATGGGTAATGCCTGTGGAGCGCATACCTTTCCTTATATAGAAGTAAATAATAAAACCGCTCAAATAGAACACGAGGCAACCACAAGTAAAATTGGGGAAGACCAGATATTTTATTGCAATCAGCGTGGTATTGATACCGAAAAAGCAATTGCGCTAATTGTAAATGGCTTTAGCAAAGAAGTATTAAATAAACTCCCTATGGAGTTTGCTGTAGAAGCGCAAAAACTTCTAGAAATAAGCTTAGAAGGCTCAGTGGGATAATAAATAACCAATTAAAACCAATTTTAAAATGAAAAAGCAATTATTCGTTTTGTGTCTATTTGCAATGACACTTTTTGCCTGTAAAAATGGAGAAGAGAAACAAGAAGAAGCTGTAGATTCGCTTTCAAAAGCAGTAAATGAAAGTAACTTTAATTACAAAACCTTTAGCGGTGAGTTTATCTATATCGCTGATGGTGCCGTTTTAAAAGGTAAAAGTTTTATTTACGGAGTGACTATTGACGACAAAATGCATGAACTTGCAAAAATGGTAGCACCTGTAAAGAAAGACGAGTTTGATATGGTTCCTGTTAAAGTAAAAGGAGAACTTGTAGCAAATCCGCTCTATGCAGAGACTGGAGAAGGCTGGAGACTCAACGTAAGTATAAAAGAAATAATTAATGTGAGCGACACACCATCGCCTGCAGATGTAAAAATCGAAGAAAAGAAAACAAAATAATGTTAAAGATTAAAGACGTACACGCAAGTGTAGAAGGCAAAAGCATCCTTAACGGTATTAACCTTGAGGTAAACGCAGGAGAGATACACGCAATAATGGGCCCTAACGGAGCTGGTAAGAGCACACTTGCTTCCGTAATTTCAGGAAAAGATGAGTATGAGATGACGAAAGGTGAAATCCTTTTAGATAATGAAGATATTACAGAATTAGACCCGGAAGAGCGCGCTCATAAAGGTGTTTTTATGTCTTTTCAATACCCAATTTCTATTCCTGGAGTTTCTACAACAAACTTCATTAAAACGGCTATTAACGAGACCCGAAAATCTAAAGGACAAGACGACATGCCTGCTTCTGAAATGCTAAAAATGATTAAAGAAAAAGCAGAATTATTAGACATAGATCGTAAGTTTTTATCTAGATCTCTTAATGAAGGGTTCTCTGGAGGAGAAAAGAAACGTAATGAAATTTTTCAATTAGCCATGCTAGAACCTAAACTAGCCATTCTTGACGAAACCGATTCTGGTCTTGACATTGATGCACTCAAAGTGGTCGCTAATGGGGTAAATAAATTAAAAAATAAAGACAACGCTGTAGTGGTAATAACTCACTATCAACGTTTACTTGATTATATCGTGCCAGATTTTGTCCATGTCTTAATGGATGGAAAGATTGTAAAATCTGGAACGAAAGAATTGGCCTACGAACTAGAAGAAAAAGGGTACGACTGGATAAAAGAGAAATTGGCTTAAAGTTTCTCATTATTTAAATAAAAAAATTACCAAGGGAATTTCGTTTAGAGCCTCAAATTTAGGAGAAGCTATAAACCACAAACCTTATACCTTATTATGGATTTAAAAGATAAATTACTTACATCATACATTGCTTTTGAGGATCATTTAAAAGAAAACTCTCCATTGCATGACCTTCGTTCTTCTGCAATAAAGGTTTTTGAAGAAAAAGGGTTTCCGAGCAAAAAAGAAGAAAACTGGAAATATACTTCATTGAACTCTTTACTTAAAGAACAATATAGTTTTTCATCTAAAACGGAAGGTGCTATTGATTTTAAGGACGTAAAAAAGTACTTTTTACACAATGTAGACACTTATAAACTTGTTTTTATTGACGGTGTTTATAGTTCTTTCTTGTCAGAAACTACACACGATGGGATCGATGTATGTTTGTTGTCATCTGCATTAGACAAGTCTAAGTACGAACCTGTAATTGAAGCTTATTTTAATAAAGCTGCTAAAGAAGATGGGATTACACAACTAAATACAGCATTCACAAAAGAAGGCGCATTTATTCATATTCCAAAAAACAAAGAAGTAGATAAGCCTATTGAGATCATCTATTTTTCTACAGGTAATGAAGGTGCTATGTTTTTACAACCTCGCAACTTAATAGTCGCAGATGAGAATGCTCATGTACAGATTATTGAGCGTCACCAAAGTTTATCTAGCAACGCCGTACTTACGAATACGGTAACTGAAATTTTTGCAGATAAGCGTGCGATGGTAGATTATTATAAGATTCAAAATGATAAACCTTCTGCATCATTAGTAGATAGCACCTATATCATTCAACAAAGAGAAAGTATATGTAGTATGCATACTTTTTCTTTTGGAGGTCAAATAACACGTAATAACCTTCAGTTTAGACAAGAAGGTGAGCACTGTGATTCTATATTAAACGGTATTACTATTATACAAGAGAAACAACACGTAGACCACAATACCTTAGTACACCATATTGCAGAAAACTGCGAGAGCCATCAAGATTACAAAGGTATTTTTGACGATAGCTCAACGGGTGTATTTAACGGTAAAGTTTATGTGGAGAAAGAAGCTCAAAAGCTAGACGCTTTTCAGCAAAACAACAATATTTTAATTAGTGATGATGCCACTATAAACGCGAAGCCACAATTAGAGATATTTGCAGATGATGTAAAGTGTTCTCACGGTTGCACAATTGGACAACTAGACAGTGATGCATTATTCTATATGCGCTCAAGAGGTATTGGACAAAAAGAAGCGAAAGCATTATTAATGTATGCCTTTGCTAACAATGTGCTTGAAAGTGTTAAAATCCCCGAACTAAAGTCAAGAATTAACAAACTTATTGCTGACAAAATTGGTGTGAGTTTAGGTTTCGAATTATAAAATCAAACTTCTCATGAGCTTTGACGTAAAAAAGATTAGAGAAGATTTCCCTATCCTTCACAGAAAGGTAAATGGAGTATCATTAGTCTACCTAGACAATGCTGCTACCTCACAAAAACCCAAACAAGTAATTGATGCTATTGTAGACTATTATAGTAATTACAATGCAAATATTCATCGTGGGGTGCATACGCTTTCTCAA
>JALZVC010000253.1 GCA_023301205.1 Flavobacteriaceae bacterium | reverse complement strand
CAAAACAATCGAAATAGTAAAAGGTGCCGGCCATCTTAACCTTGGTGAAATAGGAGGTGAGGAGTACTACAATAAAGTACTATTGTTTATTTCCAGACAATTAGGACAATAAGAATTTTACGCGGTACGCATCATACTTATTAGTACTTAAAAGTGATACTGCAATCGCATACCTGAAAAGAAATTAATGGGTGCTCCTGGATTGAAAAAGCGAGGTTCATTACCGCCAAAAGAAGAAGCGTTGATTAATATAGAAGAAGCATATGTGGTATCGAACACGTTGTTTATCCCTGCGGAAATGTTAAGTGACATATTAGACAGGAATTTTTTTGTGTAGCCTACTTTAGTAAATACTAACTGATAGTCATCGCTAAAAAGGGTATTTGCATCTGTAATGGGCTGACTTCCTATATGCCTAAATGAAATAGTAGCATCAAAGCCCGATTCGTGAAGTACCGTAATTCCTGCCGTTATTTTTTCTTTAGGAATTCCTGTTAAATCGTTGCCAGAAAAATCTTCGTCTCCGTCTACAAAATCGATAAACTTATGGGCGTTAAAATCAGCGTTTACATAGGCATTGATATGTATGTTTTGATTCAGGTTTTTTGCATATTGCACTTGTAGTTCGAGCCCACGATGATTTGTTTTACCTGCATTTCTACCGATAAATTGATCGTTACCTACACGTTCTGCCACAAGTAAATCTTGGATTGATAACAAATACAAAGCGCCTTTTAATTTTATAGAATTTTTAAGAAGACCAATTTCACTTCCTATTTCATAGTTCCAGCCTATTTCTGGACCAATATCAGGATTAATTACGCCATCTGGTGTTAAGGTTTCTTCAACGCTTGGGTAATTAAAACCACGACTCACATTTCCGAAGAAAGAAAGATCCCCAGCCGTTTTATAGATAAGACTTAGATTAGGGGCTACAATGGGGTCAAAATTTCTGTTTGCGCTGGTGTTTTGATTTCCCGTATTAAATCTATCGACGGTTTCATACTGGTTTGTATTAAAATTTACGCCAGCTTCTACGGCAAGATTTTTTATAGGTGAAAGGGTAGTGGTGGCAAAAATATTGAATTGTGTTCGCTGTTGTTTATTATTACTTAATTCAACGCCTTGTAAAGAACCGTTGCCGTTATTCTCTTCAAATAAATTTTCAAAGGTTTTCCCGCGATATTGATCTTGATACCACTCTCCGCCAAAACTTAAGGTAGCAACTCGATTTTTGGCTTTATAATTTTGGGCAAAGAGGGTTCGTGCACCGTATCCGTTGGTGATTTCGTCTAAGATGTTAAAAGGTCTAGGCTCAAAATGATCGAGATACTTATAAAATATACTTGTGGTATTACTCCATTTTTTTGAAATTGCTGTGGAGGCTGTTAGCCCAGCTAGGGTTTCGTTGTTGGCTTCAAAACCTCTGGATTGTGCCCAAGTAAAAGCGGCTTGAGTGGGATCTTCATCAAAATCTGTCTGTGATAAAGAACTTGCTATCTCTGCACGATTATCGTAATGTTGTAACAGTGCTCCTAATTTTATTTTTTCACTTATTTTAAGTGCTGCATAGGTTAAAAAACTATTACGGTTATAGCGACTATTATCCCGAAAACCCTCTAGTTGTAGATGTCCATAACTGGTATAAATACTAAGATTATTATCTTTAATAGTGCTACTTGTTGTGTTTTTAAATAAACCATTAGAGCCTGCACTAAAATTGGTAGAAACGGTTGTTCCTTCTATTTTAGCTTCTTTTGTCGCTAATAATATGGTACCGCCTAAGTTACTGCCGTATTGTGTAGCTTTAGGACCTTTCACTATTTCTATACCTGCCAGTGTGCTGGTATCATAAAAATCAATAGTTGTCTCGCCAGAGCCACTAGTTATAGGGATTCCATTAAAATAGGCTCTTATTTTATTGGTGCCAAAAAGTGTGCGAGATCCCACACCACGAATGGTTATCCTGTTGGTGTTAATGGCACCACTTTGTATATAAACCCCACTTGTTTGATTGATAACATCTACTAAATCAACAGGCGTAAAATTAGTAATCGCTGTGGATGATATCTGTTCTGTAGGGATTAAAACCCCTGAAGCCTTTTGATAGGTTGCAGATAATAGGACTACTGGATTTAAAATCTCTGCGGCACGTACCGAATCTTTTTTTACAGGATTACCAGCCTCCGGGTTGTTCTGAGCATTGCCAGAAATGAAAAAAAAGAGCGAGAGAAGAATAAAATAAAGAGGGTGTTTCATAGATGCGTGAAGTTAAGAAACCGAAATAAGTAATCGAAATTGTAACGCATAAAAAAACGCCACTAATAAAGTGACGTTTTTTATAAATTGTAGTGCTATTATTATGTTCCAGGTATAAATTCTGGTAAGCTAAAAGCATCAATAGTAACAGTTCCAGTTTGGCCATTCCAGCTCCAAGAGTTTGAAGTTATCTCGAGGCCATTCTGGGTTTCTGCACAAAACGGCACGAAAAATACTTCGCCGTTTCCACTTAAATTGTGAGTTAGTGGTTGCCCCAAAAGAGTTGCGGTTCCAGTAGAGACGTATAAGAATGTTGATAAAAATCCATCCTCTGGAATTGTAGGACCAGGTGAAACTTGCATACATACCCTAGAGTAAGTTGCTGGAGAAGAAAGAGGCACTACAAATGAACCACCACCGAATCTAATTATTGATAAAGAACTAGATTCGAATGAATTAAGTCCAGTTTGATTCCAAACCATATCCCATGTTCCATTTAAAATATTATCACTACTTGTAAAACTTCCTAAAGAAGATATTCCTCTAGATGTACTCGTGCTTTTAATCAAGTTAATTACTGCATCTTGGTTATAAAAAGTAGCAGCTGTAACAATGGCTTCGTTATTTTCTAGTGCAACCATAAAGCTTCCTATTTTTCCTTTAAATAGATACACGTTTCCTTTTATTCTTAATTGCTGTCCTTTAAATGCGAGTGTTGCATCTGGAGTAATGATTTGAGCATTTATGTCACCATCATTCTCTATATTTATAAAAATCTTTTCATGAAAGCTTAAGTCTGTTGTAGCTAGCGTACCCACATATAAACCCTTATTTGTGTTATCTAGTGCTGGGTTAGGGATTGCTTTAGATAGGTCTAAAGTAGCTTGTTGATACGTTAGGTTTTGCGCATCTATATCTGTAGTTACAGTTTCATCTTTAGAACAGCTAATGATTGATGCTGCAACAAGTAGGTATAGTAATATTTTTTTCATAATGATTAATTTAAACGGTTTAAATGCAAATATATGCGGTTAAAGCACAAGCTATAACGTTTTTATTGCTTTTGTTCTGAACGTGTGCTATAATGTTCTGAAATACGCTATGAGTGTTATAAATGATTCTATTACTAGACTTAGAAGCAATAAAATAGATCTATATCTTATAGAACATCTCGCAAAATATTGAGTTAATAAAAAAGATATGATCTTCTTTTAGAATAGTCTTTGTATTACTTTCTACAATAGCTACAGTGTCATCAAGCACTAAATTTAATGCAGACGTTGTTACTTCTTTTAATTCTATTTGCTTAAAAATGTTAGATTGTGTCATCCTTTTTTAATAGCATCTATTTATTGTGCATCAGCAATGTATTAGATATAATGAGTTTGATCTCCTATTAATAGCTCCAAGTTCTAAACGTACTGTTTATTGTTCTGAAACGTACGATAGGTGTTATGAATGATATGTATCAACTATAGATTTATCATAAAATTAATACTCAATTATATATTTAGTCTAGGATTTTCTTGATTTTTATGCGAAGTTTGTATAATAATTAATTTGTTCATCTAAATTAAAACCAAAATGGTAACAACAACATTAAAAGGAAATTGTTTTTTCCGCAACGCATTTTTTATTGCAAGTATTCTTTTTTGCACTTCATTATTTGCACAAGAGGTATTAACTCAAGAACAAGGTGTTTTTAAATTTGATGCTACAGTTGTAGATTATGGAACCATAGCACACAATGCCGATGGTGTTCGCGCATTCAAGTTTAAAAATGTAGGTGATGCACCTATCGTTATTACAGGAGTAAAAGGAAGCTGTGGTTGCACAGTTCCTACAAAACCAAAAGGGCCAATAATGCCGGGTGAAACTGCGGAAATTGGTGTAAAGTATGCAACTAATAGAGTAGGTGCCTTTACAAAAACAGTAACGGTAACTTCTAATGCAAGTGAGGCGAATATTTTACTTAGAATTAAAGGGAAAGTATTACCAAGAGAGCCAGCTACTCCAGTAGAGCCGGCTAATCTAGACGGTAAGTAATATTATATATAGGAAGACCTCTTACAGTTTGTAGGAGGTTTTTTTGTGAAATAACTCAAAAAAAATCCAATTTCATGCAAATGAAATTGGATTTTTTTAAATTTTGCTCAATGCTAAGAATTTAACATCACTGGCATTACTAACATAGTGACTCTTTCGCCTTCATCTAATCCGTCTACGGGAGTTAGGATTCCTGCACGGTTAGGAAGACTCATTTCTAATGAAACATCATCACACGTAAGGTTGTTTAGCATTTCGGTTAAAAAACGAGAGTTAAAGCCTATTTCCATATCGTCTCCTTGATAATCACAAGTAAGACGTTCTTCTGCCTTATTACTGTAATCGATATCTTCTGCAGAGATGTTTAGTTCTGCTCCTGCAATTTTTAAACGAATCTGGTGTGTCGTCTTATTTGAAAAAATAGACACACGACGTACACTATTTAAAAATTGGTTGCGAGAGATGCTTAGTTTATTTGGGTTCTCTTTAGGGATTACCGCTTCATAGTTAGGATATTTACCATCTATAAGACGACAAATCAATTCTGTGCCGTCAAAACTAAACTTTGCATTACTGTCATTATACTCTACCGCTACTTCTTCTTCACTACCAATAAGAATACTCTTTAAAAGATTTAAAGGTTTCTTAGGCATAATAAACTCAGCTGTTTCTGTGGCTGTTACATCTTCACGAGTATATTTAACAAGCTTGTGCGCATCTGTCGCTACAAAGGTTAGCCCATCTGTCCCAAACTGGAAAAATACACCGCTCATCACGGGTCTTAGATCATCATTACCGCTGGCAAAAATAGTCTTGCTTATCGCAGTTGCTAAAATATCTCCTTGGATTATCGTAGAAGAAGGATCTTTAAGCTCCACAGCACTTGGAAACTCTGCTCCATCTGCATAAGCTAGCGCGTATTTACCGTGGTTAGAGCTTATCTCTATGGTATTATTATCGTCTTGCGTAAACGTTAAGGGTTGCTCCGGGAACGTTTTGAGCGTGTCTAATAACAATCGCGCAGGGATACAGATATTTCCTTCCTCAGTGCTTTCTACATCAAGTAGCGAGGTGACTGTAGATTCTAGATCTGATGCCGAAACCTTAAGGGAATTTCCATTAAGTTCGAACAAAAAATTATCAAGAATAGGTAAGGTGTTGTTATTGTTAATAATACCTCCTAAAACCTGAAGTTTTTTGAGTAAATATGAGCTGGATACGATGAATTTCATAGGTGTGTACTAAGTATGATATAGTAAAAATGTCTTGTAAATAGATCCTAAAAATCTGTTATTCATTATGATGCAGTTTGTTTATAGATCTTTACTTATACAGACAAATATATTTTAAAACCTATAGGATAAAAAACTTTGTTATAAAAAGTTATCACGATAATTGGCACAACTTGTTCTCGATTTTCTAGTGTTTAGCTTCTGCGAAAATGTGCCAGATTCAAATCTTGTACTAATGATAATTTATGGTTGCGTAAGGAAAATAGCTTTTGGTAAATACGATTCCGAATCCTATTTGAAATGACCGTTTAGTGAATTAACTATTGCTACATATAGATTTTTAAAAAACGATTTGTCATCCTGAACTTGGTTCAAAATCTTTTGAGGCTTTATTAATTTTTATTAAAAAGAACTATTAGTAAACCTCCTCAACAACATCAACACTCCAAGCTGCTGCTTTTTCTTTAAAAAGCGGTTTTGTTTTTGCCCAAACGCCTTTAAATAATTCACTATGTCTATAGCTTTCTAGATCTGCTTCTTGCTGCCATTTACTATGTGTAAAGAAGATGTTTGGATTGCGTTTATCGCGCCATAATTCTAAATGCAAACAGCCGGGATAATTTCTAATTTTAGATTTCACAAGTTGAAAATCTGCTAAAAACGTAGGGATGTTTTCGGGTTTAAATTCCATTTTTACAATTCTAGTAAACATAAGGGCAAGATTTAATTTCTTACTATTCGTTCTTACAGTCTAGCAGGTCCGAATAAAAATAAGTGGTTATAAAGCATCAAAACTGATGGTCACACTATCTCTGTATTCTAATCCAAATAGGGTAGAAGCGCTACCTACAGTTGTCGGGTTGCTTTTGTATATGGCGAGTTCTAAGTATTGAGAACTGTTCCAGAGGGCAATTTTTTTACCGTCTTCTTCTCTTCTTTCTTTGGGCTGGTCAAAGTTAATGGCATCACTATAATGCGTATGGATTTTTTTGAAAGATGCGTGACGCGCCGTAATTTTAAAATCTCTCCCTTTTCCTACTTCGTCAAATAAAGACTTGGTAATGTTTGTTATTACGTTTCCGTAGTTGTCAATATAAATGACAATACCTATAATCTGTTTTCCATCTCCTTGTACTACTGGATTTAGTCCATTGAGCTGCCGCAATTCTTGTATTCTTTTACCAATAACATCAAGCGTACCGCCGCGAGCGATATGACAGGCGACTTTTACAAAAACATCAAGTACGGGAAAGTTGCTAATAATATGATCGTGAATGTTGATTTCAACAATTTTTTCTGGAACAATTTCATTAGCTAACATAGAGATAATGCCATTGTTTGCGCAAATAAAATAATGACCATCCAGCAACACAGCGATATGTTTGTTTTCTGGATTGAGCTCACTATCAATACCAATAAGGTGTATAGTTCCGTCTGGAAAACTGCGATAGGCACTTTGAATAATGTATGCAGCTTCTGCCGTATGAAAAGGCGATACAGAATGTGTGATATCTACAATACGTATGGATTCTAGTTCACCATAAATAGCACCCTTTACTGCGCCAGCAAAGTGATCTTTCTCTCCAAAATCTGTGGTTAGTGTAATGATGGGCATCCTAAAGCTGTTGATACTTTGTTAACAATATCTACTACAAAAGTAAGGCACTTTTTGCATTGTAAAAACTATATTTACATAACCTATTAATTGTTATAAACAAAAGCTTTTGAACGAACTCATTATAGAACTTACAGATATAAACCCAAGAGATTTTTTTGGAGAGCAGAGCGCGAATATCGCATCAATTAAAAAGTATTTCCCTAAGCTCAAGATAGTCGCACGTGGTAGTAAAATTAAGGCCTATGGGGATGAAGAAATTCTAGAGGAATTTGATAGAAGAATGACCATGTTGTTTGATCATTATGGCAAGTACAATAAGATAGACGAGAATGTAATAGAACGTGTGTTTTTAAGCCATAGTAAAGCAGATTATGAAACACCTATGAGTAGTAATGATATTCTGGTGCATGGTGTAAACGGTAAACTTATAAAACCTCAAACAGCTAACCAACGTAAATTGGTGGCTTTGTCAAAAGCGAATGATATGGTTTTTGCCGTAGGACCTGCGGGAACTGGAAAAACATATACAGGTGTAGCACTAGCAGTAAAAGCGCTTAAAGAGAAACAAGTAAAAAGAATTATACTCACAAGACCTGCGGTAGAAGCGGGTGAAAACTT
>JALZVC010000252.1 GCA_023301205.1 Flavobacteriaceae bacterium | reverse complement strand
CTTTTGAAATGGGCGTTAGGTATTCTTTCAAGTGTATGGTTTATGGTTTCATCGATCAATACTTGAAATTCAATATTTAAATTTCAAAATTCACAGCTCGTTACTAAAGACTCATAGCCACAATAATAAAGCTATTTTCATATCTAGAACGTTTCCGAAGTAACTATTACGTTTTACTTCTTTTTTGCTGTAGTTTTCTTTTTTACTGGCGCCTTCTTCTTAGCCGGAGCTTTCTTCTTTGCAGCAGTTTTCTTTTTCTTAGGCGCATTCTTCTCTAAAATACCTTCCGCTTCTTCTAACGTCATTTTTTCAGCCTCTGTAGTTTTTGGCAACTCTATTTTTGTTTTGCCTTTCAATAAATTATAGCGTCCCCATCTGGCTTTTTCAAGTCTGATCCCTTCTTCTTCCCAGTTGTGAATTACCTTATCTATCTCTTTTTGCTTCTTAACCTCTATCAGCTCAATAATATCTGCTTCACTTAAATTATCGTGGTCATATTTTTTATTGACATTGATAAACATATTGTTCCACTTGATAAAAGGTCCAAATCGCCCTTTTCCTTTTTGCACAGGCAACTCCTCATACATGTAGATAGGAGCATCTGCTTTTTTCTTTTCTTCGATAAGCTCTTTTGCCATCGCCATATCTACATCTAAAGGATCTTGCCCTTTTGGTAATGACACGAACATTTTACCCAAACGAATATAAGGACCAAAACGACCATTACTCACCTCAACCTCTTCACCATCATAAACCCCTAGGGTCTTTGGCAACTTAAATAAATCCATCACTTCTTCAAAAGTGATTAAGTGTAATTGTTGATCTGGACGTAAGCTTGCAAATTTCTTTTCCTCATCATCTGCAGCACCTATTTGCGCCATTGGCCCAAAACGACCTAAACGAACTATCACAGGTTTACCCGAAGTTGGATCTTCTCCTAAAGCACGCTCCCCACTTTCTCTATCTGCATTCTCCTTTACATCTTCTACCGTAGGGTGAAATTTATCATAGAAGTCTTTCATCATCTTCTTCCATTTCAAATTTCCATCTGCAATGTCATCAAAATTCTGCTCTACTTTTGCGGTAAAATTAAAATCGAGCACATTAGAAAAGTGCGCCACTAAGAAGTCGTTTACAATCATACCAATATCTGTAGGTACCATTTTACCTTTATCAGACCCAACCGTCTCAGTTAACTGAGCATCCTTAACCGTTTCTGCTTCTTGCGTCATCTGTAAATAGGTGCGCTCTAACCCTTCTATCGTTCCTTTCTCAACATAATTTCTGTTGATGATAGTAGAAATTGTTGGCGCGTATGTTGACGGACGCCCAATACCTAACTCTTCTAATTGCTTTACTAAAGATGCTTCTGTAAACCTGTAAGCAGGCCTTGTAAATCGCTCTGTAGCGGTAATGTAATTTTTATTTAAATCGTCACCTTCTTTTAAATTAGGCAGCATTCCTTCCTGCTCTTCTTCTTCAAAATCTGTTCCCTCAAGATACACTTTTAAGAATCCATCAAACTTGATCATCTCTCCGTTAGACGTAAACTGTTCTTTTAATGTGTTTGCCCCGTGAATTCCAATTTTAACATTGGTACGCTCTAATTGCGCATCACTCATTTGTGAAGCCAGCGTACGCTTCCATATTAAATTATATAATCGTGCTTGATCATTTTCAATATCCACGCTATGCTTAGACATATCTGTAGGTCTAATCGCTTCGTGAGCCTCTTGTGCTCCTTTAGATTTTCCTTTATAATCACGTGGGTTACTGTACTCTTTTCCATATGATGTTGAGATTTCTGCTGCTGCAGCTTTTTTTGCATCATTAGATAGATTTACACTATCTGTTCTCATATAGGTAATTAAACCTGCCTCATACAAACGTTGCGCAATCGTCATCGTTTTACCTACAGAAAAATATAATTTTCTTGACGCCTCTTGTTGCATCGTAGATGTTGTAAATGGTGCCGCTGGTGATTTCTTAGCTGGTTTTTTAACTAAACTTGCCACATCATAAGATGCACTAATATTATTATCTAGAAATGCTCTCGCCTCTTTTTCTGTTTTAAAATTCTTAGCAAGCTTTGCTTTAAACCTACTACCATCAACACTTAAAAACTCTGCATCTACCCTATAAGAAGCTACAGGTGTAAAGCCTTCAATCTCACGTTCACGTTCTACAATAAGTCGCACTGCTACAGATTGTACACGTCCAGCAGATAAGCCGCCTTTTACTTTACGCCATAAAACCGGAGATAACTCATACCCAACTAATCTATCTAACACACGTCTTGCTTGTTGCGCGTCGACTAAGTTGTAATCTATTTGTCTTGGGTTTTCTATTGCTTTTAAGATTGCCGTCTTTGTAATCTCATGAAAAACAATACGCTTTGTATTTTCATCTTTTAAGTCCAACTCTTCTGCTAAGTGCCAGGCAATTGCTTCACCCTCTCGATCCTCATCACTCGCTAACCAAACCATTTCTGCTTTCTTGGCTTCTCGCTTTAACTCTGCGACTAACTTTTTCTTATCACTGGAGACTACATATTTAGGAGAAAAATCACCTTCCACATCTACTCCTAATTCCTTAGAAGGTAAATCTGCAATGTGCCCAAAACTGGACGCCACCTTAAAGTCTTTTCCAAGAAATTTTTCTATGGTTTTTGCCTTTGCAGGGGACTCAACAATCACTAAATTTTTAGCCATTTGAATTGTTTTAATTAGAATTCTCGAGAAGACGAGAATCTTGAATTTGGATTGCAAAAGTATGTGATTTTTTTTTATACCTTAATATATATCTAAAATTTAGGGAAAGAATAATCAAAACACCTCTCTTTACACCTTCGGAAATAGCCAGTATTTAACTCATGA
>JALZVC010000251.1 GCA_023301205.1 Flavobacteriaceae bacterium | reverse complement strand
TTAATGATACCATGTTACCTATTATAGAGCACTATCCGCCGCCAGCGCATAAAGCAAAATATATTAAGATTAAATATATCACACAATTACCTACACCGTATCCGGCCTTTGCCTTTTTTGCAAACTTACCGCAATACGTAAAGGAAGGTTATAAGCGTTTCCTTGAAAATAAACTGCGTGAAGAATTTGATTTTAAAGGAGTACCTATAACTATTTATATAAGGAAAAAGTAGCTATTAAAGTTTGCTAAAGTTGTTTGTGTTTCTTGATTTTTAATGAATTTTATTGTCTAAATAATATGATTATGGAAAAGAATAATAACATAGGATTAAAAAATAAAGATGTAACAGTACTTAGTGAGAAGCTTAATGAGTTGCTCGCTAATTACCAATTCTTCTATATGAACACTCGTGGCTTTCACTGGAATATAAAAGGAGATAAGTTTTTTGAGTTACACGTAAAGTTTGAAGAGTTATATACAGATTCGCAAATAAAAATTGATGAAATAGCAGAGCGTATCCTAACGCTAGGACAAACGCCATTGCATACTTTTGAAGATTTTTCGAAGGTCTCAAAAATTAAGGCGGCAAAAAATATTTCTAATGGAGTACAAGCAATTAAAAGTATTCTTGAAGCCTATGAAGTATTACTGCCATTAGAAAGAGAGTTGTTACAGCTTGCTGGAGATAGTAATGATGAGGGGACTAGTTCTTTAATGAGTGATTACATAGGGCAGCAAGAAAAACTAATCTGGATGTATTCTGCTTTTGTAGCGAACGATTAAAACATTAAAATAATAAAGTTAAGTGAGCCGCAACCCCTGTGTTGCGGTTTTTTTTATGCTTTTACATAATGTTAAAATAATGTTAAATCTATAATCCCCTAGACTAGAAGAGGCAATCATTAGTTGTATAGATATCCCCGCTTACATCAATCAATCACCAACCAAATGAATAAATTTACTTTGTTGTTACTGCTTCTTTGCGGTAGTACACTATTTGCGCAAGATTTTTCTATACAAGGAATCTTAACAGACAAAGACGAAGGTTTTCCCTTAGAATCTGCTACAATCTATGTCGAGAAAATAAAAGATTCGACTTTGATTACATACGCTATTAGTGATCAAAAAGGAGCATTTATAATGAAGGGAAATACCAGTACCCCTAAAGTAAGATTAAATATTAGTTATACAGGCTATACTTCTTACTCACAAGAATTAGAATTAGCAAACCGTACGATTAATCTGGATACCATAAAAATGCAGATGGCTGCAGAATCCTTAAAAGGAGTGGTAGTGCGAGCAAGTCGCGCACCTATTACAATCAAAAAAGATACGTTAGAGTTTAATGTGTCTTCCTTCAAAACTAAGAAAGACGCAAACGTTGAAGATTTATTAAAAGAGCTACCTGGAGTAGAAGTGGATGAAAATGGAGCTATTACGGTAAATGGTAAGCCTGTTAACCAAATACTAGTAAATGGAAAACCTTTCTTTGGTGATGACCCCACCATTGCAACTCGTAATTTAACCAAAGAGATTGTTGATAAAATCCAGATAGTAGACACAAAAACTGAAAGTGAAGCTTTTACAGGAGAAGCGGGTGATGAAGAAAATAAAACTATAAATATTACCATAGACGAAGAAAAGAACAAAGGAGTTTTTGGTCGTGTTTCTGGAGGAGGTGGTACAGATAATCGTTTTGAATACGCAGGTCTCCTTAATTACTTTGATAATGATGTGAGAATAAGTGCTCTTGGCGGTGGTAATAACACAAACTCTCCGGGTTTTAGTTTTGGAGAGCTAAATAAAATGTTTGGGGGTGCTAGCTTTATTTCAACCAATAGTAATGGTGCGATTAACTTTGGGGGAAGACAATTTGGAGGAGGTGAGGGGATTGTAAATTCGCGTGTAGGTGGAGCAAACTACGCAGATGAGTTTGGTAAAGAAACAGACTTGACCATCGATTATTTTTATACAGGCTCTTCTTCTTTTAATGATAGCGATAGTGAAAGGGAAAGTATATTACCCGATAATCGTTTTTTCTCAAGTAGATCATCAAATTCTAATGCGGAAACAGAAGGGCATACAGTTAATGCTAATTTCAACACAAAAATAGATAGTACTTTTCAGATAAATATAAGGCCTACTTTAAGCTATAGCGATGGCGCTTCTTCTTTTTCAAATGATGAAGAAACTAGAAGAGTTAGTGGTGAAATTACCAACGAATCTACCAGTAATAGAACTACAGATAATATCCGTAGAAATTTTGAAAACAACGCCACAGCGACAAAAAAATGGGGTGACGGTGGAGCTTATGTTAGAGTGTCTGTTGAGAATACAATTTCAAACACTGAAAACGACCAGTTAGATGTGAGTTCAACTACTATTTTTGGGGATGATCCACAAACTATTATTAGAAATCAAACTACTGATGGGGATACAGAAAATAATCAATACCAGCTTAGTACAACAGTAAACTACCCTATTATTGCAGATACGCTTTTTATTTCTGGGTCGTACGAATATCGCAATAGCAATAGAGAAGATAGAAGGACAGTTTTCGATTTTAACGCAGATGAACAAGGTTTTACAGATTTTAACCTTACACAAAGTACAGATTTTACAAATAAAGACAACCGTTCTACTCCAGCTATAGGCGTTCGTTACAATACTAAAAAGATGCGTGTTTCGGCAAATGTAGGGTATGTAATGAGAACCCTAGCAAGTACAGATGCATTGCGTGATATAGATTTTGACAATGATTTTAATGCTGTAGAAATCCGATCAAGATTTAGCTATAGTTTTTCAGATAAGTTAAGTATGTACTCTGGTTACACGCTTTCAAATCGGGCACCATCTGTGCTCCAACTATCTCCCTTTGTGAATGTTTCAGATCCGCTAAATATTGTTCAGGGTAATCCAGATCTTGACCCGGTTAATAATAATCAGGTGTATATAGGTGTAAACAATTATGACTGGCAATCTCGCTCGGGATTTTATAGTAATGCAAACTTTAGTCTAACAAATGATCAAGTAGTCGCTCGATCCACAGTTGATGAAAACTTTGTGAGAACAACGACCTATGATAATGTAGATGGGGCATATAATTTTTTTGCAGGTGGAGGATGGGATAAAACTAAAAAAATAGACAGTTTACGTTCTGTAAAAGTGAACGTAGGTTTAAACTTAAATGGTAATAGAACCATAAATTTTAATAATGATGTGCAATATAAAAGTACAACAAACACCTTAAGTCCCTCTGTGGGCTTTACCTATATCTGGCAGGATTTATTTGAAATTAGACCATCTTATGACTACAGTAATAGTAGAAACAGATTTGACCTTGATGCCTTTGATGACGAGACGTATGTGACCCATACGGCTCGATTGAGAACAACATTAACGTTTCCGAAGAAATTGGAATGGAGCAATGATATTCGCTACGTAAACAATCCAAATGTTGAAGCAGGCTTTAATAATTCTTTTACGTTATGGAACAGTTCACTTGCCTATTCGGTACTCGATGATAAAGCGTTATTAACCTTAAAAGTCTATGATTTACTCGACCAGAATACCAATGCTCGCCGAACCTCAAATGCAGATTATATAGAAGACGTGCAGAGCACTGTATTACAACAATATTTTATACTCAGCTTTAGTTATAAATTTAATACACTAGGTCAAAAAGGAAACACAGACGATGAGGGTTGGTGGGATTAAATAGCTATTCTTTACTTCGGAAATAGCAAGTGCTTGATAAGTAGGTTTTAAAAGAACTGTGATTCCGAACTTGATTCGGAATCACAGTTCTGTCGTTGTACAATAGTTATTTGAGAAGTATACACGCAGATAGCTGAGTGATTTTATTGCAGTACGAAGCACTTCATTTAAAATTGTACAGAAGCTACCACCCTCCAGAAGCGCCTCCGCCTCCAAAGCCTCCGCCGCCAAAACCTCCTCCAAATCCACCTCCGAAGCTTCCGCCACTGCCACCAAAACTGCCACCACCACCAAAACCGCCAGTGCGACCCATATTAGAGAGTATGATTACGTCTAATAAACTGGTGCCAGATCTTTTGCCACCGTTGTGGTTATCATCGTTATTTCTGTTGGCACTTAAAGCAATGAAAATAATAATGAAAATGACAAACACAATAAGGCTCATAGGGATTCCAGAGCTATCCTTGCTCAGGTCTCTTTCTTCTTTGTATTCTCCATTAAGTACAGAAAATATAGCATCTGTACCTTTATCAAGCCCTAGATAAAAGTTTCCAGTTTTAAAGGCTGGTATGATGTCGCGCTCAATAATTCTTCGGGAGATTTGATCTGTAAGCAAGTGCTCAACTCCATACCCTGTGTTGATGCTAATTTTACGGTCATCTTTTGCCATTAATACAAAGACACCATTCTCTTTTCCTTTTTGGCCAATGCCCCAACTCTGTGCCCAATTTGCACCTAAGTACTTTATTTCCTCCCCTTTAGTTGTGCTAATTATCGCAACCACTATTTGCGTAGAAGTAGAATCTGCATACCTGATGAGTTTTGATTCTAATACATTTTTTTGATTCGCAGATAATAAATTTAGATAATCATAAACTGAGGTTTCTTTCTCAGGAATCGATGGAATAGTGAACTGAGCCCAGATATTATGACTGCAAAAACATAACAGCAAAAGAAGCAGTAAATTTTTTGGCAGGAATGGACTAAAGTTCTTCAATAAATTTATTTTGACTATTGACTATTGACTATTG
>JALZVC010000250.1 GCA_023301205.1 Flavobacteriaceae bacterium | reverse complement strand
CCATTAGGTGCTAAAACTCGCAAGATTTCGGATAAACCTTTTTCTAGATTCTGAAAATTTCTAATCCCAAAAGAAACGGTAATGGCTTCAAAACTGTTATCCTCAAAAGGTAGGGCCTCACTATCTCCTTTAATAAAGTCTATTTGCGTCTCCAGTGCAGTGCCTGTGATTTTTTTTCTAGCTACCGATAACATTCCTTCAGATAAATCAAGACCTACAATTTTTGTGTTAGGTAATCTGGCTGCGAACTGCAATGCTAGATCACCGGTTCCTGTTGCAATATCCAGAAAACTTTCTGGCTTTCTTGCGGTGATTTGGTCTATTACTTTTTTTCTCCACTTTTGATCTATACCCATCGATATTATTCGATTTAGGCCATCATAGTTGTCAGAAATGTTGTCAAACATTTCTTCTACCTGTTCTTTTTTAGATCCGTTGTGATCCTTATATGGTTTTATAGATTGTTTTTTCTCCATTGCAGCTGCAAAATTACGTACTTTTTATAGATTTAAAGAAGACAAAGCCTATGGTTTATACTTTTTAAGTTGAATTATATAAAAGGACGATTGGTATTTGTACATTTGCGGTCTTATGTTGTAACAAACGTTTATGAAGATTATCATTGCCGGAGCTGGCGAAGTAGGGTTTCATCTAGCAAAGTTGCTTTCTTTCGAGTCCCAAGATATTACGTTAATTGATTCTAACAGATCTAGTCTAGCAAACGCTGAGACGCATCTTGATATACGCGTTATTAAAGGTGATGCAACCTCTATAGCGGTTTTGCGTGATGCTAAGATTAACGAAACAGATCTTGTTATTGCTGTAACATCATCTGAAACTACAAATATTACAGTTTGTGTATTATCAAAGCAGCTAGGCGCTAAGCGGACTGTTGCAAGGATCTCCAATACAGAATTTTTAGATCATAAAGAGGAAGTAGGCTTTACAAGATTTGGTATTGATGAACTCATCTCACCAGAAGCGCTTGCAGCAAACGAAATTCAGCTACTTTTAAATGCCAGTGCCTTTAACGATACCTACGAGTTTGAAGATGGTGCGCTAACCATGATTGGTCTTAGTTTATCTAGAACGGCAGATTTTGTTGGTAAAACAGTACTCGAATCTGCAAATATTTTTCCGGATCTTGAATTTATTCCTATAGCTATACAGCGCTTTGGTACTCAGAATACTATTATCCCTCGGGGTGATACTGTTTTTAAAGAGGGAGATCAAGTTTATTTTATGACGACCAAAACTGGTGTAGAAGAAATCTACAAACTTACAGGGAAGGTGCGTGAAGAAATAAAGAATGTAATGATTCTTGGTGGGAGTAAGATAGGACATCAAACAGCTATTGGTTTATGTGAAAACAGTTTTAATGTTAAACTGATTGAGAGTGACGCAGAAAAAGCTTTTGAGCTCGCCGATGATATTCCTAGTTGCCTTGTAATTCATGGTGATGGAAGAAATGTAGAACTTCTTGAAGAAGAGTCTATACAAGATATGGATGCATTTATTTCTGTAACGGGGAATAGTGAAACTAATATTATGTCTTGCCTTGTTGCAAAGTCTAAAGGAGTGAAAAAAGCAATTGCACTGGTAGAAAATATGGATTATTTTCATCTTTCTCATTCTATTGGTATTGATACTTTGATAAACAAAAAACTACTTGCTGCTAATAATATCTTTAGATATATACGAAAGGGAGAAGTCGTAGCGATGACCAAGCTAAACAACATGAATGCAGAATTACTGGAGTTTGAAGTAAAAGAAAACACCAAGGTTTGCAATAAAATAATAAAAAACATAGATTTCCCGCGCTCTGCAATCGTTGGGGGTGTATTTCGTGATGATGAGGGCTTTATTCCTTTAGGCGATTTTAAAATAACTGCGGGAGATCGCATTGTAGTATGCTGCTTACCTCAATCTATAAGTAAGGTTGAAAAACTATTTATCTAATGCGTCATTCTATTTTAACTCTTAATTACCGTATAATAATTCATATTATGGGACTGCTATTTGCAGTTAATGGTGGTTTTATGTTATTGGCTACGCTAATTAGTTTTATTTACAAAGATGGTGCAGGACTTCAAATATTGTCTGCTGCTTTGGTAACTATCCTCATTGGTGGAGCTACTATGTTGCTCACAAAAAACCATCGTAAAGAGATTCAAAAACGAGAAGGTTATATTATTGTAACTTTTGGATGGATCTTCATGTCGCTTGCTGGGACATTACCCTATGCCTTTACCGGAACTATAGGTGGTTTTACAAACATGTTTTTTGAGACCATAAGTGGCTATACGACAACCGGAGCTAGTATACTATCAGATATAGAAAGTTTACCCAAAGGTATTCTGTTTTGGCGAAGCATTACCCACTGGATAGGAGGGATGGGTATTATTGTACTCGCTATTGCTATTTTACCGCTATTAGGCATAGGAGGAATGCAGCTTTTTGCTGCAGAGGCACCTGGGCCGGGAGGAGATAAATTACATCCTAGGATTACAGATACAGCAAAGCGTCTTTGGTTAATTTATGTTGGGTATACCGTGGCAGAGACGATATTGTTGCAAGTTGCAGGGATGTCTTTTTTTGATGCCATAAATCACTCTTTAAGCACCTTAAGTACGGGAGGGTTTTCTACAAAAAACAATAGTGTCGCATTCTGGAACGATAAACCTCTAATACAATATATAATTATTGTTTTTATGTTTCTGGCAGGGACAAATTTCGTGCTAAGTTATTTTGCCTTTAAGCGTAACTTCTTTAGAATTTTAAAAGATGAAGAGTTTAAGGTGTATTTAATTGGTATTGCGAGTCTAACTTTAGTAGCTACATTGTTAATCTATTTTTATGCAGATGCCTCTGTATCTAGTGTGGCGCATCCATTCGTTTTAGGGGAATTTGAAAGTGCATTTAGACATTCCCTGTTTCAAGTATTAGCTGTTGTGACAACAACTGGATTTGTAAGTGCAGATTATACCGTTTGGGGGCCATTTTTAGCTATATTTTTCTTCGGATTAATGTTTGTGGGAGGATCTTCTGGCTCTACTTCTGGAGGTGTAAAAGTAGTACGTCATTTGATTATGATTAAAAACGGAATTCTCGAATTTAAAAGAACACTACATCCCAATGCAATACTGCCCGTGCGCTACAATAATAAGGCGGTACAAGCGCCAATTGTTTATAATATACTAGGATTTTTTATACTGTATATGCTTTCCTTTATAGTGGGTGTACTTGTGTTTTCACTACTTGGCTTAGATTTTAAAACCGCTCTTGGTGGTGCTGCATCTAGTTTGGGTAACGTGGGTCCTGCTATTGGAGATTTAGGGCCTGTTGATAATTACGGAAATCTCCCAACACTTGCTAAGTGGTGGGCCTGCTTTCTTATGCTTATAGGAAGACTTGAATTATTTACGGTACTTATCTTATTTACCCCATTTTTCTGGCGAAACAGATAGTGTTCAAGTTTAGCGTAAAAGGTTAAGTGTTTTTGTTTTTACTTCTGAAATTTTTTTTAGTTTGAAACTACTTTCACCTTTTTAGCAAGCGTTTTAGCTCTTTCAGTTACTACTTCAACCGCTGTGCCTAGTTTGTCATAAGTAACCACAACTCCCATTCTTCGGTAAGGCCTCGATGTTGGTTTGCCAAACAATCTAAAATCGCATTGCTTCTCGCTAGCGATATGCTCAATGCCCTCAAAAGTTGGGTTTTCCGAATTTTCCGAAGCAAGGATTACTGCACTTGCACCTACACGTTCCAGTGTTATTTCTGAAATAGGAAGACCTAGTACGGCTCTAAGGTGTAATTCAAATTCGTTAAAGTTTTGCGTATTGGCAAGTGTTACCATCCCAGTATCATGAGGTCTAGGCGATAACTCTGAAAAATAAACGCCTTCATTTCCTATAAAAAATTCTACACCCCAAAGTCCTGCACCACCTAAGGCAGCGGTTACTTTATCTGCCATGTGTTGCGCCTCTTGTAAATGAGCATCTAGCATAGTAGCGGGTTGCCAGCTCTCTTGATAATCGCCACGTTCTTGTCTATGGCCAATAGGTGGACAAAATAGGGTAGGAGCGCTCCGTTGTGTTACGGTGAGTAGCGTGATTTCATAATTAAAATTTACAAATTCTTCTACGATTACTTCTGCCACATCTCCTCTTGATCCTTCTTGAGAATACGCCCACGCTTTTTCAATATCGGCTTCTGTTTTTATGGTGCTCTGTCCTTTGCCACTTGATGACATTAACGGCTTGACTACGCAGGGCATTCCAATCGCTTTTACAGCTTGTTTTAAGTCTTCAGCAGAGCTAGCGTAATTATAGTTAGCAGTTTTTAACCCTAGCTCTTTTGCGGCAAGATCACGAATGGCTTTACGATTCATAGTATAGTTTGCCGCCTTTGCAGAAGGGATTACCGTATAGCCTTGTTCTTCATAAGCGTAAAAACGCTCTGTACGTATCGCTTCTATTTCTGGAACTATATAATC
>JALZVC010000249.1 GCA_023301205.1 Flavobacteriaceae bacterium | reverse complement strand
AGCACTTCTGTAAATGGTAAAAAAGTAACAACTCCATTTAAAAAGTGGCTTACTTTTTTAGTGCCGCTATTAATTATTATTGTTTTTATTATCATCTATAGTTTTGCTAATACAGACTTTGGGGCGATAGTTACTTCTATATTGGACACCATAGGAAAGGCCTGGAATGCTATTTTTGAAAACCTAGATTGGGGTGCTGTTTTTACTTATCTGTTTTTCTTTTTTGTTAGTATTTTCCTATTGATACGGGCTACAAATCGCTCTTTAGAAAACCAAGATCAAAATGCAACCACCCTATTAACGCGGGTAAGAGAAAAAGCCCAAATTGCGTTTAAGACTATGTCTTTAAAAAATGAATTACGCGCAGGGGTATTCTTACTAATTACACTCAATCTACTTTTACTTTTTGTAAATTTTCTTGACATTAAAAATATATGGTTTGGTTTTACATGGGATGGTGAAACTTTAAAAGAATTTGTACACGAAGGCACTTATTTATTGATTCTATCTATTTTAATCTCGATTGCTTTGGTGTTATATTATTTCAGAAAAAATCTAAATTTTTATAGCAAAAACACACTACTCAAAAAATTAAGCTATGTGTGGATTATACAAAATGCAATTCTAGCGATTTCTGTTGGTGTTCGTAATTTCTGGTATATAGAATATTATGCGCTAGCCTATAAGAGAATAGGTGTTATTTTCTTTTTAGCAGCTACTATTTACGGACTATACACCGTATTAATAAAAGTAAAAGACAAAAAATCTTCTTTCTATTTATTTAGAAATAACGCGATGGCTGTCTTTCTTATTTTGGTTATTACAGGTGCCGTACCGTGGGATAGTGTAATTGCTAAATACAATTTTGCACACGCAGATAAGTCTTATCTCGAACTGGAGTATCTTGCCGCTTTTTCTGAGAAATCGCTTCCCTATCTTGATCAACCCTTGGAATACGTAACGGCATTAAAAGCCAATCAAAACGCACAATTTTTACCTAACGATGATCTCACTGCTATCGAATATCATAATCGGATAACAACTAAAAAAGAAGCCTTTAAAAATAAATGGGAACGTAAAAAATGGCTCGCTTGGAACTGGCCAGAATACCGAGCCTACAAATCCCTTTTTATCGCCGAATGATACTAAATTCATTGATCTTGAATCTAATATTTCTAACGAAGAACTATTATCTGCATATAAAATAATAGTAACAGACCCAACTACGGCATTATTCCAGATGGTTTACAAGGTGCTGGAAACAAAGCTTGGACGTTTATTGATGAGGTTGTAATAGAATAATACTTATATTGTAGATTAAATTAATACGTTATGTTGACGAAAGAAATTCTTAAAAAACAGTTGGAAAACTTTCCAGATCAGTTTTCCATTGACGAACTTATAGAGCACCTTATCTTACTTAATAAAATAGAAAATGGTAATAAGCAGTCTGAAGAAAACAATGTGATTTCTGACAGTGACCTAGATAAAGAAATTGAACAATGGTTCAAATAAACTGGACACCACAGTCAATTTCAGATTTGAAAGCTATCAAAGATTATATAGCAACAGATTCATTTAAATACGCAAAACTTCAAGTTATAAAACTCCGATTAAGACCTCGTATTTTAAGAGAACATATATATGCTGGTAAAATTATTGGTGAATTAGGAAAAGAAAATTATCGAGAACTGATTGAAGGAAATTACCGCATCATCTACAAAATTGTTAGCAACACAAGAATTGATATTCTTACCATACATCATACAGTCAGAGATCTTAATAAAAGAAAACTGTGAAAATAGAAATCTGCTAAAACGGTTATGAATCTACAAAAACCGCTCTAGAATCATGATTTAAGATGATTCATTTTTCTAGGATTAAGAAAGCTGCTGCTCAAAACAACAATGATTTATTTACTGCTGAAAAATATCTGGAGTTTCAGATATAAAGAGTGTCAAAAAAATTAAAAAGATCTTAAGAGCTTAAATCTACCAATCTTTAAATGAATTTTTACTCAACTGCGAGTTATAATACCGCACATCACCGGTGACTTCTTCTCCTAACCACGTTGGCTTCGTATAGTCTTCATTTTCTGAATTTAATTCTACCTCAGCAATGGTTAATCCTTGGTTATCACCAGAAAACTCATCTACTTCAAAAATATGATTTCCCATTTCAACTTCAAATCGCACTTTCTCGATAACTCCTTCTTCGCATAGTTTTAAAAGCGCTTCGGCCTCTAAAACAGGAATTTCTTTTTCCCATTCAAAACGGGTTGTACCACTATCGTTTCCTTTTCCTTTTATGGTTAGAAAACCTTTGTCAGCTTTAATTCTAACACGAACCGTGCGCCCTGGATGGGTGTTTAAAAAGCCTTGTACTATCCTTTTTTCTGAAATAGCTTCGGTTTTATACCTGTCATCTTTCACTAAAAATTTACGTTCTATTTCTTGATTCTCCATGGTGGGTTTTTACGATTTTCACCGGCATTGTAAATAATGAGTTGGTTACCGTCTAAGTCTTTTAATCTTGCTTCGGTCCATAACCATGTTTGCTCGGTTGCTTGGGTTTCAAATGTAATTCCTTTCTTTTCTAATTCAGAAACTTTATGTGCTACATCTGGCACTTCAAAATAAATAACAGTTGCTGTGTTGGGTAGTATTTCAGAATAATGAATGCTAAAAGTTGCAGCTCCTTCTGGGGTTTCAAATCGTGCATACTTGTCGTGCGTGTGTACGATTAAAATAAGGCCTAACTGCT
>JALZVC010000248.1 GCA_023301205.1 Flavobacteriaceae bacterium | reverse complement strand
TTTCAGAAATACAAGAGAATTACTATTCTGTTTCTGAAATGGCAAGCGCTACTTATTTTGTCTTTATAGAAACAAACTTAGGTGTGCATAGTATGCAACTTATTAAAGAATAATATTTCAGAAAAAAAACTCACAACTCACAGCTAATAACTCATAAAATTACTTATTTTTGCAGCCGCTTAACTTTTAGAAGAAAAAGCAATCCTTTGTTCCAACCTCTGGCGAGAATCGTGAATGTTGTTAGAGAGTAAATAATAAATTATTAATCATGGAAGAGTTAGTAAAATTTGTTCAAGACGAATTTGTAACCAAAAAAGATTTTCCAGAATTCTCTGCAGGTGATACTATCACTGTGTTTTATGAGATTCGTGAAGGAGAAAAAACAAGAACACAGTTTTTTAGAGGTGTTGTAATTCAAGTAAGAGGTACTGGATTATTAAAGACCTTTACTATCAGAAAAATGTCTGGTACTGTAGGCGTTGAGCGTATATTCCCAGTGAATATGCCAGCATTACAGAAAGTTGAAATCAATAAAAAAGGTAGTGTACGTAGAAAACGTATATACTACTTTAGAGGCCTTACAGGTAAGAAAGCTCGTATCAAAGAACAAAGATACTAGTAGCATATTTGTTAAAAACTCAGCGTCCTTCATCTTATATGAAGGACGCTTTTTTTATGTCCATTATTTTCAATTACAACTTGTTACCAAATAGCGTATTCATTTAAAAACACTAGTATAGTTATTCTATCAAAAAACAATTGAGATTTCCATTTTATATTGTAAAAATATTCTTTATCACAGTTATAGATTTTGTTTTTACAATTAGAGCATATACAATATGGCGTAAGTTGTTTTCTTAATTTTCTAAGAATTCAAAAATTTGAAAAATAGTTTTAGAACGACACAAATAATTTAAAAATTAAACCTTTCGTATTTATCCACAATTGAAGCGAAATAATAAAACTGTTTAAAAAATTTCAAGAAATTTATCAGCAAGAGATGTAATGCCTAAAGGCATAGCAATATGTAATCACAGTGTTATGGCTTTTTCAATTTGTATTTTCACAAAATTTTGGGTTTTCTGCTGCGAGACAAATCCGTATATTTACACTTCTACAACAAGAAGAAAATTTCACTAAACCAATACTAGCCATATGTCAAAAGTTGCTAAAATTATTTACACTAAAACAGACGAAGCACCAGCACTTGCTACGCAGTCGTTCTTACCTATTGTTAAAGCCTTTACAGCGCCATCACAAATTGTTATAGAAACAAGGGATATTTCCCTAGCCTCTAGAATACTAGCACACTTCCCGGACCATTTACAACCAGAGCAGCGTGTAAATGATGCATTGGCAGAACTTGGTGAGCTAGCTAAACAACCAGAAGCTAACATCGTCAAACTCCCTAATATTAGCGCTTCTGTGCCACAATTAAATGCAGCTATAGAAGAATTACAAGCAAAAGGATTTGCCATCCCGGATTATAACGAAGATCCAAAAACAGCTGAAGAAAAGGCGGTACAAGCAACGTATAACAAAATAAAAGGTAGCGCCGTTAATCCAGTACTTAGAGAAGGGAACAGTGATCGTCGTGCACCTAAAGCGGTTAAAAATTACGCTAAGAAAAACCCACATAGCATGGGAGCTTGGAGTACGAGTTCTAAAACACACGTAGCGACAATGGATGGTGGTGATTTTAGGCACACAGAGAAATCTGTGACTATCACCACAGAAGGTGCTGTAAAAGTGGTACTAAACACTAATTCTGGAAAAGAAATTATCCTTAAGGAAAAAGTAGCTGTTTTAAAAGACGAAATCATTGATGCGTCTGTAATGAATAAAAAGAAACTCCTTTCGTTTTTGGAAACACAACTACAAGATGCAAAAGAAAAAGGCTTGTTACTTTCTTTTCACATGAAAGCTACGATGATGAAAGTAAGTGACCCTATTATTTTTGGTCACGCTGTGAGAGTTTTCTTTAAAAATGTATTTGACAAGCACGAGGATGCACTAGCTAAAGCAGGAGTAGATGCTAACAATGGATTTGGTGATTTACTAGAGGCATTACCCAACCTAGATGCAACGCTAAGAGCAACTGTAGAGTCTGAAATAGAAGCTGCATTCGCCAATGGTCCAGATTTAGCCATGGTAAATAGTGATAAAGGTATTACTAACCTTCACGTACCAAGTGATGTTATTATCGATGCTTCTATGCCGGCTATGATTAGAACATCAGGGCAAATGTGGAACGCAGCTGGAAATCAACAAGACACAAAAGCGGTTATCCCAGATAGCAGTTATGCACCATTATACCAAGCAACCATAGATTTCTGTAGAGAAAACGGTGCTTTTGATCCTACTACAATGGGAACCGTTCCTAATGTTGGCTTAATGGCTCAAAAAGCAGAAGAATATGGATCACACGACAAAACGTTTCAAATTCCAGAAGGAGGAACTGTTCAAGTCATTGATCAAAACGGAACTTCATTAATAGAACACAACGTAGAAGAAGGTGATATTTGGCGCATGTGTCAGGTAAAAGATTTACCTATTCAAGACTGGGTAAAACTTGCAGTATCTAGAGGAAGAGCAACAGAATGGCCTTTAGTTTTCTGGCTAGATGAAGATAGAGCACACGACGCAGAAATCATTAAAAAAGTAAACGAGTATCTTCCACAGCACGATACTTCTGGACTAGAAATTAAAATTTTATCACCAGAACAAGCAACACATTATACACTAGCTAGAGTTAAAAAAGGCGAAAACACGATCTCTGTAACAGGTAATGTTTTAAGGGATTACTTAACAGATCTTTTCCCTATTTTAGAACTAGGTACAAGTGCAAAAATGCTATCTATAGTGCCATTAATGAATGGTGGAGGTTTATTTGAAACTGGAGCTGGAGGTTCTGCACCAAAACACGTACAACAGTTTATTGAAGAAGGACACTTAAGATGGGATTCTCTTGGAGAATTCTTAGCACTTGCTGTTTCATTAGAACATCTAGGATCAACGTTTAATAATAGTAATGCTATAAAATTAGGAGCGGCATTAGATGATGCTACAGAAAAATTACTTGAAAATAAAAAAGGCCCTTCACGTAAAGTAAACGAACTAGACAATAGAGGTAGTCATTATTATTTAGCGCTTTATTGGGCAGAAGCATTGGCAGAAAGTGAAGATGCAGAATTAAGCAAACGCTTTACACCTATCGCAGATCGACTTAAAAATAATGAAGCTATTATTATAAATGAGCTAAATGCTGCGCAAGGTAAAGCACTGGATATAGGCGGTTACTATTTACCTACTGACAGCGAAGTTGCAAATCAAATGAGACCAAGCAAAACCTTTAATGCAATTTTAACCGATATCGAATAATAAACCCAAAGGCCTTCAGTTATAATTGGAGGCCTTTCTTATATGAAATATTATTTCTTTACCATTCTATTTATTATTTCTTCAATAACCGCTGTTGCACAAGAGAAATTTACCATAAGCGGCACAGTATCAGATAAAGATTCGGGGGAGACACTTATTGGCATCAATGTGCTAGTACCTTCACAAAACGCAGGAACTGTTACGAACGTCTATGGTTTTTACTCCATGACTTTACCCGCAGGAAGCCATAAAATTCAATACAGTAGCATTGGCTACACTTCGGAAATTTTAACGATTGACTTACAGGCTTCTATAACAAAAAACATATCACTCTCAGAAAATTTAGAATCGCTAACTGAAGTAATTATTACAACAGACAGTGAAAAACTGAATATTCGAGATCCTCAAATGAGTGCCAACACACTCAAATCTTCCAGCATAAAAAAAATTCCAGTAGTTTTAGGCGAAGCAGATGTTATTCAAGCAATCACCTTACTGCCTGGCGTCACTAACGCTGGTGAAGGCGCTAGTGGATTTAATGTAAGAGGTGGTGGCGCAGGTCAAAATTTAGTTTTATTAGATGAAGCTACCTTATTCAATTCTTCGCACCTCTTTGGTTTTTTCTCTGTATTTAATCCAGACGCCATAAAAGATTTAACCCTCTATAAAGGAGGAATCCCAGCACGTTTTGGTGGCAGGATCGCGTCTGTATTAGATATTTACCAAAAGGATGGAAATAGTAAAGAATTGAAAATTACAGGGGGTCTTGGCTTAGTAGCGAGCAGATTGCTTATAGAAGGTCCAATAGTAAAGGATAAAGTTTCATTTTTAGTAGGTGGTCGTAGCAGTTATGCCCATCTATTTTTGCCTTTATTTGACAATGACAACATTGCCAAGTTTTTTGATTTAAATGCAAAAGTAAGCTACAAAATAGATGACAAGAACAAACTATTTCTTTCTGGATACTCTGGTAGAGACAAGTTTGAAATTTCAGATAGTTTTGAAAATATCTTCGGAAATTCTACAGTAAATTTAAGATGGAACCATTTGTTTTCAGATAAGCTCTTCAGTAATCTTTCTGCCATATATTCAGATTATTTTTACAACCTCCAATTAAAATTTGTAGAATTTCAATTTGACAGTGGGATTCAAAACTTAAATCTCAAATATGACTTTACCCATTACATTTCAGAAAAAACAAAATTACAATATGGATTAAATAGTATTTATTATTCTTTTAATCCAGGTGATATAGAGCCCACAACAGCATCTTCTGGAATAAACCCTTTTTCACTTACTAAGAAATTCGGTTTTGAAAACGCATTTTATATAGATGGAGAATTAGAAATTAACGATCGTTTAAACATACAAGCAGGTCTCCGTTTATCTACTTTTAATAGATTAGGTCAAGATTCGCTAAATATCTATGCTGACAACAACCCTATTCTTTATGATGAAAATTTAGATATTTATCAAGATGCAGAGCCTATTGGTACAGAAAGTTTTGATAGGACTGAAACTATAAAAGCATTTGCTAATCTCGAACCGCGTTTAGCAATTTCTTATCTACTAGCAGATGACGCTGCTATAAAGGCAAGCTATAATAGAACAGCCCAATACATCCATTTAATAAGTAATACAACATCCCCTACCCCATTTGACATCTATGCCCCAAGTGGTCGATTTATAGATCCACAAATAGGAGATCAAGTTGCTCTTGGCTATTTTAAAACCTTTAAAGATTTTACTTTTGAAGTAGAAAGCTACTATAAGAAAACACAAAACAGATTAGATTATGTGGATGGTGCAGACTTAATAGCAAACGACGCCGTGGAACAAATTTTACTTAGCGGAGAAGCAAGATCTTATGGAATAGAATTCTTAGCTAGAAAAACACAAGGAAGATTGACTGGCTGGTTTTCATATACACTTTCAAAAAGTGAACAACGCACCCCAGGAAGATCGCCACAAGAAATAGGAATTAATAATGGGGAATGGTATAATTCGGCTTGGGATAAAACACATGACATTTCGGTTACGGCCCAGTACCAATTTTCTAAAAAATGGTCTTTTGGCGCTAATTTCATTATTCAATCAGGCTTACCATTTACATTTCCCGAAGGGCAATATATCTTTGAAGGTCAAGTTATCCCAGTTTTCGAAGCTAGGAATGCAAGTCGATTATCTTCTTTCCATAGAATGGACATATCTGCAACCTATATACCAAAAAAGAGTAGACAATTTGATAGTTCTAGAAAAAAAGCTTGGAGAAGCGAGTGGGTGTTTAGTGCTTATAATATATACAATAGAAGAAATGCAGCTTCAATATCCTTTAGAGAAAATACAAGTACTGGTCAAAATGAAGCAATACGATTATCCATTTTTGGTATCATCCCAGCAATTACTTACAATTTTAAATTTTAAGCTATGAGAATACTACTTATATTTTTTAGCCTATTACTACTCTCTTGTGAGGACGTCATTGACTTAGACTTAAATGAAGGTGAACCAAAACTTGTAGTAGAAGCTACTATGTTTCGTCTGTTAAACAATGAAGGAGGGAGCACAGAAATCACCTTATCACTAACAAGTCCGTTTTTTGATAACGAAATCCCTCCCGTAACGGACGCCCTTGTCATCATTACAGATAGCAATAACAACGTGTTCTCATTTACGCATACTGGAAATGGCAGGTACATTACTGATACCAACCTAATACCAGAAGACAATGTCGACTACACAATTACAATTAGCTATCAAGGCGAAACTTTTACAGCCACAGAGCAAATAGAAAGTGTAGTACCATGGGAGGATATCGTAGAACAAGATAATGAAGGTGGCTTTTTTGGAGACGAAATTGAACTAAAGGCCTTCTTTAATGATCCAGCAGATGAAGATAATTTTTATTTCTTTCAGATTTCTTCTATCAGAGGAAGAAATATAGATATCGCTTCAGACGAATTTTTTGATGGTAATCGAATTTTTGCATTATATACAGCAGATGATTTACAACCAGGTGATCAAGTTTTGTTTGAAATAGATGGTGTGGATAGAAATTATTATGATTTTCAGTTCGTTTTGCTACAACAAGGCTCAGACGATGGAGGAGGTCCTTTTGAGACACAGCCCGCAACAGTAAGAGGGAACGTTATTAATGTAACAAATCCAGATAATTTTCCATTAGGATATTTCAGAGTTTCAGAAAGAGATACCTTAACTTACACTGTTCAATAATTTATTATCTTTCTTATTTCTTATGGAATTCACAAAAACCACTGAAGCTGATTCTCATTATACTGCGATTGAAAAAATGAGCGTAAAAGAAATTCTAGTTGCTATCAACACAGAAGATAAAACCGTTCCTTTAGCCGTAGAAAAGGCACTTCCGCAGATTGAAAAGTTAACTACAATAGTTTCTGAAAAATTAAAGAATGGAGGCCGTCTCTTTTACATTGGAGCTGGCACTAGCGGAAGACTTGGTATTGTAGATGCAAGCGAATGCCCTCCTACTTTTGGTGTAGACCACGGATTAGTAGTTGGACTTATTGCAGGAGGTGACACCGCTATTAGAGAAGCTGTAGAATTTGCAGAAGATAGTGCCAATCAAGGTTGGCTAGATTTGCAAGTCCAGCACATTTCCGAAGCAGACATTGTTATTGGTATAGCTGCTTCTGGAACCACCCCATACGTAATAGGTGCTCTTAAAGCGTGTAATAGCAATGGTATTGCTACGGGCTGTATTACGTGCAATGAAGGTAGTCCGTTAGCACGTACCGCAACTTTTCCAGTAGTTGTAGTGGTGGGGCCAGAATTTGTTACAGGTAGCTCAAGAATGAAAGCGGGTACGGCTCAAAAATTAGTATTGAATATGATTTCTACAACCGCGATGATCCAACTAGATCGTATTAAAGGAAATAAAATGGTCGATATGCAGTTGAGTAATAATAAACTAGTAGACCGCGGTATTCGTATGATTATGGGCGAAATTAATGTAGATAAGGCAACTGCGACAAATTTATTGCAGACCCATAAAAGTGTAAGAGCAGCAATTAATACCGTTAAAAATGACTAAACATTCAGATAAACAACTTCTTGCTAAGGGAATAAAATTCCTAGCTATTGCGTTACCACTATTGTTTTTAAGCCCATATTTGTTAACCTTGTCTTTCTTGAATAAAGGACATTGGTCATTTTATCTTTTCTTTAGTATTGGAATACTATTGGGCGCTGGTGCTATTTTCTGCATTTTTAAAGCGCTTAAAACATTTATGAAGGCCATTTTTTAATAATCTTATAATTGTCCAGATAGCACAAAGTACTTTTTGAGAACCAAATGATATCAGTAAATAAATAGAATAGTTTTAAAGAAGATTTAAAATATCTGGTATGTACTATTAAATGGAATGTAATATGCAACTCGATCCGTGATCTATGGAGTAATGCTAGCGTTATTATTCTCTTGTATTTCTTTTCTGAAATAACTTTTAGAAAGTAAGATCTGCCAGTAATTTTTTAGGTAGTATAAGAACCTTGCTATTTTTATGTTTCCCTGAGAGTCGTTTAATTTCCATTATTTAATTGTAGTGCTAAATCTCTAAATTATTGATTTAAATTAGCTTTTGCATCATCTTATTAATTTATATTCGAGCACCAATATTATATATAACTCTAACAAAATTCTAATATAAACGAAATATTCATTAAAAAATCGATAAATTTACTTAACTATTTTTATAAATATTGCTATGAAACATATTTTACTACTTTCGCTTCTACTAATTTCAATGACGGGTTATTCACAATGGATTGACTTTATTGACCAAACAGATCAACGTATCGTTGTTACTAATGTAAATGACAATGACGATACTAATCTCGTGGATGACATGGAAAAAGATCTAGTAATTGGAGATTTTAACAGAGACGGGCTCATGGATATGATTGTTGTTAGAAAGATACCTTTTTCTACGCCGGGTGCAAAAACAGATTTACTTTTTATTAATGAAAATGGCACTTTAACAGATCGAACTGACACACTTGCACCTGAGTTCTTATCAAGTAATACAGACGCAAGAGATGTAATCGCTGTAGACGTAAATGGAGATGAATGGCTAGATATATTTGTAATTAACACCTTTGAGAACCAACCTAAACTATTTATAAATCAAGGAGAAAATGGTTTTGGTAACTGGCAAGGATTTATTGATGAGTCCGCTACAAGATTACCAATTGTCACTACAGAAATTATTCAATTTTGCGCAGGTTGGGCTGGAGATTTAACTGGAAACAATGCAAATGATCTATATATGGTAAATTATGCAAGTTCAGGTTTAGCTAGAGACGTTTTATTTATAAATGATGGTACTGGATTTTTTACAGAAGAATCTGAAACTAGAATGGGAGATTTAAGAAATTCAAGTTTTGGCACAGGCGTTGAATTTCACGATGTAGATGGTGATGATGATTTAGATATTATCAAAAACCTTGGTCTTGGCCCAATTGCTCCATTTAATGTTCAAGGTACCATTGCATTATTTAATAATGGAGATGGAACTTTTACAAACTTTTTTAAATTCCCTGGAGCTACTCCTTATATGTTTACAGCTGGTGATTTAAATAATGATGGGCTACTTGATTTTTATGAAGTTGATGACGGCCAGGATTATGTAAATGTTATTACTGGCGCTACTCAAGACATAAGCGTTGAAATGGACCAACAAATCATATCATCTAGCAGAACTAATGTTTGGGGTGGTAATGTTAAAATGGTTGATCTGGATGGTGATGGAGATCTAGATGTTACTATTGCTAGCGTGGACACAGATGAGCCACCTTGTGAGACATCTACAGATACTGGACAAGCTGGAGGCGTAAGAACTTTTGTTCTTTTTGAGAACGAAGGCTTAAACTCTGGAAATCTAGTTGACCCATACGCAGGAAATGATCAAGATTGGCATATATCTAATTATGATCAAGAATTTATAGATATAAACAATGATGGATTTATGGATCTCATATTAGGTACTTGTGATGGATATAGAATTTTAATGCAAGACTCTCCTACTTTAAGCGTAAGTGATACCACTGAAAACAATGTTTCTGTTTTTCCTAACCCAAGTAATGGAGTTTTTAATCTTTCATTAAATTCCATTTTTTACGGAGCTTTAGCAATGGAAATTTACGATGTTTCTGGTAAAATTGTGTATACAAAAAATATAGAAAACTTAAATACAAATACGGTCACACTTAATATACAGTCGCAAACTTCCTCTGGAGTTTATTTTTTAAAAATTAATAGCGACGCAGGTACGGTTATCAAAAAACTCAATATTCAGTAAAAACAAATTTCTCATATCCTTAAAGTATTATCACTAATTTTTTAAGCATTTAGCCTTAAAAAATATAACCGAGCTATTTATAGAAACGGTATTATTTTAAGGATGCTTTTTGTTTGCCATTTTTCTCTGTAGCTTAGAATATTTTGGGCATCCGCAAATGCATTAGGCTGTATAGTATAAAAAGTGCTTTAAGTTATTAATCATCTCTTTTAAATTTTTCATCTACGCAGGTCTAAATACTTTATTAAGTTTTTATTTAAATCTTACAACAAATGCCTATTCACTTTTCTATTTCTTAATAAGAAAACATCTCTGCTATAACTACAATGTCGTAACTTGTAAAACTATCAAGAGCTATCTATTTTCTAAAGAACGTTATCAAATATATGGCGTCAATTACAAACTTAACTCTTGATGATTTACAGGATTTTTATATATTGTAAGCATGAAAATACTTAACCTAGAAATTAATGGAAGTTCACTGGCAATATTCAGAATTGGCTTTGGGTTATCTATGATTTGGGAAATGCTTTATCTGCTGCGCATAGATTTTGTGGATATTTTCCTTTTAAACCCTGAAGTACAATTTTATTATGAATTTGCACCATTTTTAAAACCGCTCCCAAAATTCTTTATGGTTGCACTAATTATAGGACTTCTAGTGGCAAGCATCCTTATTACTTTAGGCAAGCATTACCTTAAAGCCACACTGTTTTTCTTCATCGGTTTCACCTACATTTTCCTATTAGACAAAGCCTATTACAACAACCATTTGTATCTAGTATGCTTATTATCTTTTTTGATGATTTTTATTCCAGCTGACCATAAATTATCAATTAAAAAAACGGAACCCACTGAAAAAAATCCAGTGCGATACTGGCATTTACTACTATTAAAATTGCAGCTAGTAATTGTTTACTTTTTTGGTGGCATTGCAAAACTTAATAGTGACTGGCTTTTTGCACAACAACCGGCTCGCATCTTTTTAAGAAACAAAGCAGAACATAGCTTTTTGGGATCTTTTCTTACTTCAGATTTTATGGTCTATTTTGTTACTTATGGTGGGTTATTTTTTGACATTTGCATTGGTTTAGTTTTGTTTAGTCCAAAATTTAGAAAGATAGGAGTAGCGGCTGCTATATTTTTTAATATAACAAATGCGTGGCTTTTTGATGATATCAATATTTTTCCCTACTTAATGATGGTAGCACTAGTAGTCTTTTTAGACCCACACCAGGTTGCAAAATATGTATCAAGAAAACTATTTAACAAACCTACCTATGAGATTGCCAGCAAAAAAGAAGATTCTGTTCTTACAAAAACGCTTATTTTTGGCTTTGCTGCTTATTTTTTTTTACAGTTAGCATTACCCCTAAGGCATAATTTATTTCCAGGAAATGTAGAATGGACAGCACATGGGCAAAGATTTGCTTGGCGAATGAAAATTCAAGCACGTTTGCTAGACACCCTTGAATTTAAGGTATGGGATATTAAAAATAAAATTATTTATCCCACAGATTTTAGAAGTTATAACATGAACAAGGACCAGATAACATTATTAGGCTATGATCCTAAAGCTGCATTTCAATTTGCAGAATTTCTTAAAGAACACTCCTTGACAAATAAAAAAATGGACACTGTACAAATAAAATCTAAATTAAAAGTTTCTTTAAATGGAAGACCTGCTCAATATATTTTTGACAGTACTATAGATATTACCTCGTTAAACCTGAATCCTTTCGATACCGAACATTGGGTAGCACCTCTCGAAGAAATTAAACAATAACAACACATAATAAAGATTAAATTTTATACTAATGAAAATTCACACACAATATTATTTTTTATTACTGGTAATACCCCTAATAAGTTGTTCCTCACCAGAAGAAAAGAAAAACGCTCAGCAAGATACTGCATTAGCGTCCACCCCATTATTTAACAAGGTATCATCAGATAAATCTGGGGTTGTTTTTAATAACACTGTTCCAGAAAATAAACAGATGAATATTTTAACCTATCAATACCTGCATAACGGAGGTGGCGTTTCTCTGGGAGATATAAATAATGATGGATTAATAGATCTATATTTTACGGCAAATTTTGGACCTAATCATTTGTACCTTAATAAGGGTAATATGGAGTTTGAAGAAATAGGTCGCTTAGCGGGTGTAGGCGGAAAAAGATCCTGGAATACAGGTACCACGATGGTAGATATTAACAATGATGGTTTTCTTGATATTTACGTAAGTTATTCAGGAAAATTTAATGATCAAAAAAGGCGTAATGAGCTTTTTGTAAATAATGGCAACCTTACCTTTACTGAACGTGCAAAAGAATACGGCATTGATGACCCTAGTTATTCATCACAAGCTTCCTTTTTTGATTTTGATAGAGATGGTGATTTAGACCTATTTTTACTCAACCACTCTATTACCCCCATCCTAAAAAATACTTTTTTTGACGCTATCGCTAATCGTAATCCACTAACGGGAGACAAGTTATATAGAAACGACGACGGTTTTTATAAAGATATTAGTGAAGAATCAGGTATTATAGGCAATAGTATAGGCTATGGTTTAAGTGTCTCTACCGGCGATGTAAACGATGATGGCTGGCCAGATCTTTATGTATGCAATGATTTTCAAGAAAAAGACTACCTCTACATAAACAACCAAAATGGAACGTTTAGCGAACAAATAAAGGAGCGCGTTAAGCACATCTCTAATTTCTCAATGGGTTCTGATATTGCAGATTTTAATAATGATGGACATCTTGATATTATGGTAGCAGATATGGTGGCAGAAGATAACTACCGTATAAAAACAAATATGTCCGGAATGAGTACAGAACGATTTTACAAAGCGGTAGATAATGGCCTACATCATCAGTATATGATGAACACCTTACAGATGAATAACGGAGACGGTAGTTTTAGCGAAGTGTCTCAACTTACTGGACTGTCCAGTACAGATTGGAGTTGGTCGCCACTTTGGGCAGACTTTGATAACGATGGTAAAAAGGATCTATTAATGACTAATGGTTTGCGCAAAGAAGCACGTAACAACGATTTTATTAAACGTAAAAAAATGTTGCTTGATTCGATAGAACAGGACCCACAAAAGCAAATTAAGTATATGCGAAAAATACTTGCTGAAATGCCAGAAGTTCCGGTTAAAAATTATGTATTTAGAAACACAGGAGACCTTGGCTTCGAAAATAAATCTGCAGACTGGGGATTTACAGAAGCATCTTTTTCAAACGGAGCTGCATATGGAGATTTAGATAATGATGGAGATCTTGATATTGTAATCTCTAATATTGACAACGAAACTTTTATCTATCAAAATAATCAAGAAAAACAAGATTCAAATAATTTTTTAAATATAAAAATAGATGGGGGACCAAAAAACAAATCAGGTCTAGGAACACGAATTATTATCGAAGAAGAAAACAACCTACAAATGCAAGAGCATTACCTCACTAGAGGGTATTTATCCTCTGTTGCAGATGTAGTCCATTTTGGATTACAAAGTAATAAACCCATTAAGAAAGTAACCATTTTATGGCCAGATGGAACGAAACAACAATTAAACAATGTACAGGGAAATCAAACATTAAAAGTTTCCTATACAGATAGAAAAAAGGACACGTATAGTAAAGATAAAAATAAAGACCAGTGGTTTACTAAAGTAGCCATTAAAACGCTACAGCACGAGCATAAAGAAAATGAATACAATGATTTTGAAAAAGAAATTTTATTACCTCACAAAATGTCAACCTTGGGGCCTGCCTCAGCAAAAGGAGATGTCAATGCAGATGGACTAGACGATCTATTTATAGGAGGAGCAAAAGGCTTTACAGCTAAACTCTATATGCAACAAGTTGATGGAACATTTGTGAACCAAAGCGATAAAACTTGGAGTGCTGATCGTAATACTGAAGATATTGACGCCGCGTTTTTTGACGCAGATGGCGATGGAGATCAAGACCTTTATGTGGTAAGTGGTGGAAATGAATTTGCGCTGGATGATCCAGCACTACATGACCGCCTCTACCTTAATGACGGTAGTGGCATTTTTAACAAAACGACTAATGCTTTACCAAAAATGCTCACAAGTGGAGGCACACTAGCACCTGAAGATTATGATAATGATGGTGACATAGACCTGTTTATAGGGGGGCGTATTGTACCAGGCTCTTACCCAAAAGCACCTAGAAGCTATTTATTACAGAATAACGAAGGGCAATTTACAGATGTAACCCAAGATTTAGCTCCACAATTACTAACACCTGGTCTTGTTACAACTGCATTATGGACAGACTTCGACCAAGACGGAGCTAAAGACTTATTAGTGAGTGGTGAATGGATGCCTTTATTAGTCTTAAAAAATAACAATGGACAGTTTTCAGATATTTCAGAAACATTGGGCTTAAAAGACACCCATGGCTGGTGGTATAGTATTGCTCAAGGTGATTTTGATGGAGATGGCGATATGGATTATATTGCTGGTAATTTAGGTTTAAATTACAAATACAAAGCTACCCCAGAGACAACTTTCGATCTTTATTATGATGATTTTGACAAAAATAATACCGGCGATATTATACTTACCTATGAAGATGATGGAGAAAAATATCCGCTAAGAGGGCGAGAATGTTCTTCACAACAAATGCCTTTTATTAAGGAAAAATTTGAAACCTATGACGCTTTTGCTAAAGCAAGTTTAGTAGACATCTTAGGAAAACAAAAACTTGATGAGGCCCTCCATTTAAAAGCGCAAACATTTGCAAGTGTGTATATTGAGAATAGAGGAAGCGAAACATGGAAAACAACACCGCTCCCAAGACTAGCGCAAATATCTTCCATAAATGATTTTATCATTAAAGATATAAATAAGGATGGCTATCTTGATATTATTCTTGCCGGAAATCTGTATGACTCTGAAGTAGAAACACCCCGTAATGATGCAAGTAATGGATTAGTTTTAATCAATGACGGGAAAGGTGATTTTAAAGCCGTTTCCATGTTAAAAAGTGGGCTATCTGTACCTCATAATGTCACCGATCTTGAAGAACTTCAAATAGCTAATCAACTTTATCTTGTAGCTATAAATAATAATGCGCCAATTCAATTATTTAAAATCAATTAATTCTTTAAAAATCATGAAAATTACGGTTTAATAAAAGAGACAGATAATTGAATAGAATAAGTTTACTTATACCTCACAGCCACCCGAAAGTTTTTCAACTTTCCGCATAAACTCTTTATAACCCCTATATATATATATATATATATATATAGGGGTTACTTTTAAAATTAGCCAGAAAATAAGTCTGTTTGATAGTTTAGTTCTGATTGTGTTTTTTGCATTACTTTTTTAGCCCTTTCTCCTACGTGATTGCAGGCATAGTCTAAGGTGAAGTAAAAACTAAGGCAAATTCTTATTTTCTCTACAAAATTTAAAAACTCGTAATTTTTATTTGCTATAGTTCTTTCGATGAGTTGATGCAAAAAATAGTACATTAATGCAATATATATATCTGTGATTTTACTGCGTTTTCACTTGTACCTATAAATGTTTTTATTTGTGAATGTTGTTTGACAGCTTTAAAGAAACGCTCTATATCCCAGCGTTTCTTATATAAATCTGCGATAGTTCTAGCTGTCCAATCTAACTGATTAGTAATAATAATCACTTTGTTTTAATCCTCTTTATATCCGTGAACTATTAGTAAAAACTCATTATTGATGCTTACATCTACTGCTTTATAAACTGTTAAGCTTATGATTTCGTCTTTGAGTATGTCTTGATCAGAACACTCAAGGAGCTCTAGTTCTTTTATGGCTTGATACACTGTGTTTGTCTTTATTAGTGTTACAAAAAGAATTTCGGCCTTTATTCTTTGCAGCATTAAATCAAAATCAAAATAGGCTCTGTCTTCTACTATTATAGTACCTTTAGTAAATATCAATTGCTTTAAACCATATCTATGGTGAAGTTTAGCTTCTGTTATATTTAAAACGCTGGTTAGCATCATACTATCACCCCAATAGGTCTGTATTTTAATTCCGCCTTTAGCTGTCCGAAACTTTGCCCAATTAATTATTGATAAATATAGACTTATGATACTACTGTCGATCAGTTTTATACTTTGTTCTTAAATTTCTTCTATGATATAACCTTTATGACGCTTAGATAAAATAGTACCATAGTGTTTTAACAGCCTAAGGGAGAGCATCTAAAATACTTTATAATTACACTTTTTATTGCCATCGCTCATCGTAGAGCGTGCTGGACTTTGAGAAAGACCTAGGTCTGCTATAAAGGTTTGAGACACCCCAATACCAGTAGAAATATCGTTCAATGTAAAACATTTATTAAGCTGTCCGAAAGTTAAAGCTACAAATTGGTCATAGGTCTTAAAATTTGCTATAACCTTTGTCTGAATCATATATTTCACCACAACGGGTAAGCATCCATCGAGGTACTAAATTAATAATTTGACGGATTAAAAGTATGTTCGTATTCTTAGTATGCTTGAAGAGTCCCAAGAAAATTATTTTTAGTCTGCAAACCAAAAATAAGGGATTCTCAAACTATTATAAATTATAAACTTTCGGATGGCTGTGGTTGTACCTTAAAAAACATATAAAAACAACAAGAATGTGTTAATTAATTTATTATATTGCGTTTTAAATTTAATTTCAACAAGAACATTTCTTAGCATTATTTTGTTAGGGGATTATG
>JALZVC010000247.1 GCA_023301205.1 Flavobacteriaceae bacterium | reverse complement strand
GCCATTTCAATTTTCCTTTTTTCTTGAAATAAAGGGCTTGCGGTATGCTCTTTCATCTCGTGAAAGTTGTCTACGGCAAGATCTGCAATGGCATCTGTGTCTGGTTTACGTGCTATTTCATATTCATGGAAAATATTTTTCCAGTCCATATCACTACCTTCTTGTTTGTCTAATATTTCGTCAAAGACGACTACATCTTCAAAAGAAGCGTTCATTCCTTGACCGTAAAAAGGAACAATGGCGTGAGCGGCATCTCCTAAAATTAGGGCTTTTCCGTAGCTATTCCATGGCGAACATTTAATCGTGCCTAAAGGACCCGTCGGATTGTCAAAAAATTCTTGAACAAGATCTGGCATCAAGGCTACTGCGTCTGGATATTCTTTTGTGAAGTATTCAGTTACCATTTCTGGTGTTGTTAGATTGTCAAAACAATAGTCACTGTTTGAGTAGGGAGCGAACAATGTTACTGTAAAACTTCCGTCAAGATTAGGGAGTGCAATTAGCATGTCTTCGCCTCTTGGCCAAATATGCAATGCGCCTTTCTCTGTCCTATAACCACCATCTGCTGTAGCTGGTATGGTAATTTCTTTATATCCGTGTGTGAGGTATTCTTGTGAAAAACTAAACAAGAAGTTACGGTCATTAAACATGCTTTTACGCACCACAGAGCCAGCACCATCTGTTCCTAAAATGACATCACCATCAAATATTATTCTTTCTTTTGTGGTGTAATCTTCAAAAACGGCAGTTGCGTTTTCTAGGTCTACACTTTTGCAGCCTTTGTTAAAAATGATATTGACGTTAGGGAGTGCTTCTGCAGCATCAAGAAGCATCATGTTTAATCCTGGGCGTGATATAGAGTTAATGAACTCACCATCGCGGCCACTATAATTACTCATAAAGGTATTGCCTTCTTTATCGTGAATCATCCTCCCTAGCATAGGGATGCATAATTTTCTAGCTTCTTCTTCAAGTCCCGCAAGTCTTAGCCCTTTAAGACCTCTGTCACTTAATGATAAGTTGATAGAGCGTCCAGCATCAAGATTTGCATCACGCAAGTCTGGTCGTTTTTCAACTAAAGTTACTTGGTATCCACGTTGCCCCATTCGTAAAGCTAAGAGACTCCCGCAGAGTCCTGCGCCTACTATTAATATGTTTTGATTTTCTGTCATTTATTGTGTTGTCTGTTCGCCTACCTGTCGTGCCTTAGTAGGCAGGGGCAGTCGAGACCTAATTTAATCCTAAATATATCTATACGACCTCTCGAGAACTTCGTTCGGTATCCTCAATCTTTTTTTATTGCAAATTTCGAATAATCCTCGAAGGGACACGAAAATCATAATTTTACTTTTATAGTAATACTTTTAATCGTTGTACAAACTCATACACATCTTCATAATTATTATACAAAGGTGCTGGAGCAACACGTATCACATCTGGTTCTCTCCAATCGCTAATGACACCTGCTTCTGTAAGCTTTGTATGCATGTTTTTATCTGCACTTTTTACTTGAATACTTAATTGCGCACCACGTTCATCTTTGTTTCTAGGTGTGATAATGTTAATCTGGTCGTTGTTTAGTTCATCTAATAAGAACTCTAAATAGCCAGTAAGCTTTTCAGATTTTGCTCTTAGGTTTTTAAAACCTGCTTCTGCAAAGGTGTCTAGACTTGCTCTAATTGCTGCCATAGACAGAATAGGAGGATTACTTAATTGCCATCCTTCTGCTCCCGGTAATGGGTCAAAGTCGTGACGCATATTAAAACGTGTTTTCTTATTATGACCCCACCATCCTGCAAAACGGTTTAATTTTTCGTTGGTAGCATGACGTTCGTGTACAAAACAGCCTCCCAAACTTCCTGGCCCACTGTTTAAATATTTATACGTACACCATACAGCAAAATCTGCGCCTACATTATGTAAATCTGGAGCAATGTTTCCTGCTCCGTGGGCAAGGTCGAACCCAACCATACAATTATGTATGTGGCCTAATGTTGTTATTTTTTTTAATGGAAAATGTTGACCACTATAATAATTAGTGCTTCCTATCATTAGCATGGCTATTGCGTCGCCTTCTTCTTCCATGATTTTTTCAAGATCTTCAAACCTGCAAATATCTTCACCCTTACGTGGTTTCCATAAAATGAGACCGTCTTTAGGGTCTATGTTATGAAATTTTAGTTGGCTTTCCATCGCGTACTTATCGCTAGGAAAGGCGTCACTCTCAATTACAATTTTGTATTTGGCTTTAGTGGGTTGGTAAAATGACACCATCATTAAGTGCAAATTTGTAGTCAGGGTGTTCATTACAACAACTTCAGTCGGTTTTGCTCCCACTATTTCGGCCATGTTTTTTGTTAGAAACTCGTGATAGGGTAGCCAAGGATGTTTGGCGTCTGTATGGCCTTCTACACCATGCTTAGCCCAATCTTTAAGTTCACTCTCAATGTAACTTGCAGTGGCAGCAGGTTGCAAGCCTAGAGAGTTTCCGCAGAGATAGATAAGCTGATTGCCGTTCTTGTCTGTAGGGTGTAAAAATTTAGTTCTGAAATGCGCTAGCTTGTCTTCTTGATCACATTGTTGAGCGTATGCTAAGGTGTTTGTGTACATCTGTTGGTT
>JALZVC010000246.1 GCA_023301205.1 Flavobacteriaceae bacterium | reverse complement strand
AAGAAATACTATTCAGTTTTCTCAAGCATGCTTTTTGCATCACTCTTCACCTCTCCTTTAATTTTTAAAGCTTTGATAGGCTCACTTGCGTTAGAATAAACAGTAACTGTTTTTCTAATTGGTCCTACACGATTTGTGTCATATTTAACCTGAATCGTACTAGAGGCTCCAGGAGCTACGGGGCCGTCTGGTTTTTTTGGTACCGTACAACCACAGCTAGATTTAACGTCTGTAACAATAAGTGGCGCATCACCAGTGTTTGTAAACTCAAATACACGAACGCCATCTGCACCCTTTGCAATCTCACCATAATCTACAGTGTCAGATTTAAATGTCATTTTTGCTTGTGCTGTTGCAGAAAATCCTACAAAAGCCATAATTGCAATTAAAACTAATTTTTTCATAATTTCTAATATTTAAGGTCTGCTAAAGTAGGTACTTTTTACACTTTATGCAAGACATTTATACAGTTTTACTGTTTTATTATCTAGTAGATATAACTACTTTTGTTTACTTATTCAAAAATTAGACCAAAATGGCAACAGCGGCAAAGTATATTGCTCAGGATGTAGAAGATAAGTGGTATTCCTACTGGATGGAACATAACTATTTTCATAGTGAAGTAGATGATAGAGAGCCGTATACTATAGTTATACCGCCACCAAATGTTACTGGTGTGCTGCATATGGGGCATATGTTGAATAATACCATTCAAGATGTGTTAATACGTCGTGCACGATTAAAAGGCTTTAACGCTTGCTGGGTGCCTGGTACGGATCATGCATCTATTGCTACCGAAGCAAAAGTAGTAGCGCGACTAAAAGAACAAGGAATCGACAAAGCAGATCTTTCACGCGAAGATTTTTTAAAACACGCATGGGACTGGACAGAAGAATATGGGGGTGTTATCTTAGAGCAATTAAAAAAACTAGGCGCATCCTGTGATTGGGAACGCACTAAGTTTACCCTTGATCCAAATATGTCAAAACAGGTAATTTCTTCCTTTGTAGACTTATACAACAAAGGGCTTGTTTATCGTGGGTATCGTATGGTAAATTGGGATCCCGAGGCAAAAACAACGTTAAGTGATGAAGAAGTAAATCACGTAGAGCAACAAGGAAACCTATACTTTATAGCATATAAGATAGAAAATTCTTCGGAAATATTAACCATCGCAACTACGCGACCAGAAACCATATTTGGTGATACAGCAATATGTATCAATCCTAATGATGAACGTTTTACACATCTAAAAGGTAAAAAGGCTATTGTACCTATTTGTAATAGAGTAATCCCTATTATCGAAGATGACTATGTAGATATTGAGTTTGGTACGGGTTGTCTAAAAGTAACTCCAGCGCACGATGAGAATGATAAAGTTTTGGGAGATAGACATAAACTTGAAGTAATTGATATCTTTAATGATGACGCTAGTTTAAATAGTTTCGGCATTCATTACGAAGGTAAAGATCGATTCGTGGTTCGTAAAGAAGTTTCAAAAGAATTAGAAGAATCTGGTGCTTTAATAAAAATAGAACAACATTTAAACAAAGTTGGAACCAGCGAGCGTACTAAGGCAGTTATAGAGCCAAGGCTTAGCGACCAATGGTTCTTAAAAATGGAAGATCTTGTAAAGCCAGCTATTAAAGCGGTACTAGAAGATGATGAGGTTCTTTTGCATCCTAAAAAGTTTGATAATACCTATCGCCACTGGATGACCAATATTCGCGACTGGAATATCTCAAGACAACTATGGTGGGGGCAACAAATACCTGCTTATTTTTATGGGGATGGTAAAGAAGATTTTGTGGTTGCCGAAACGTTAGCGCAAGCAATAGAGCTAGCACAAGAAAAAACAGGAAAGAATGATTTAAAGGCAGAGGACTTAAAACAAGATCCAGATGCTCTTGATACATGGTTTTCTTCTTGGTTATGGCCTATGAGTGTTTTTGACGGTTTGAATAATCCTGAAAATGAAGAATTTAATTATTATTATCCAACAAATGACCTAGTTACAGGTCCAGATATTTTATTTTTCTGGGTGGCACGAATGATCATTGCTGGATACGAATACACAGGACAACGTCCATTTAAAAATGTGTATTTAACAGGACTAGTGCGTGATAAACAACGTCGTAAGATGAGTAAATCTTTAGGAAACTCACCAGATGCCTTGAAGTTAATAGGTCAATATAGTGCAGATGGTGTAAGAGTTGGTTTGCTGCTTAGTGCGCCTGCAGGAAATGACCTTATGTTTGATGAAGGTTTATGCCAGCAGGGTAAGGAATTCAGTAATAAAATATGGAACGCATTCAATCTAACACAATCTTGGAAGAAAGATACTACTGTTGTGCAGCCGGAGGCGTCAAAGATAGCTCTTGAATGGTATGCTTCAAAAATGCAACAAACACTTTTAGAAATAGAAGATCATTATGAGAAGTATCGTATTAGTGATGCGTTAATGGCTACCTATAAACTTTTTAAAGACGATTTTTCTGGTTGGTTATTAGAGATTGTAAAACCTGTATATCAAGCACCAATAGATGTAAAAACCTATGATGCTATTATGATACTGTTTGAAGATAATCTTAGAATATTACATCCTTTTATGCCTTTTTTAACTGAAGAGTTATGGCATACGATTGCTGATCGTACCCCAGAAGAAGCACTCATAGTAAACCATTGGCCTAAGACAACTGAGGTGGATGCTGCTTTATTGGGAGAATTTGAATTTACTTCAGAAGTTGTTTCAAGAATACGAACTATTCGTAAAGAGAAGAATATTGCTAATAAAGATTCCATTGAATTGATGGTGCTCAAACAATCAAATCAAGAAAGTACATTAGACAGCATGATCGTGAAGTTGGGGAATATTTCAGAAATGAAAAATGTGGACACTGCTGTTAAAGGAGCATTAACTTTTAGGGTAAAATCTAACGAGTATTTTATCCCGATGGAAGGGGCAATAAATATAGAAGAGGAAATTGTTAAACTTGAAGAGGAATTAAAATACATCAAAGGATTTTTACGCGCTGTACAAGGAAAGTTAAAAAACGAAAAATTTGTGAGCGGTGCCCCAGACCAAGTAGTAGCCAATGAAAAGAAAAAAGAAGCAGATGCTATAGCAAAAATTGAAACTATAGAAGCTTCATTAAAAAGCATGAAGTAGAAGTCTAAAGGAATTTTATTTTCTGTACAAGAAGTAACGATCTACTGTTTCTGTGTAGAGCTGTTTTGCTTCGTCTTGTGTTAAGTTTCTGGTCTGAAAAAGCGCATTAGTTTTAAAAGCACTAATCAAGGGTTCTTTGTCTGCCGACGAATCTTGAGAATTTGTGGCTCTTTTATAATAGGCGTAAAGGTTAAGTAAAACGTCTGCAGGAAAAGGTTTAGCGTGTTTGTTTACACTGTTTACAGCTTTTAAAAAGGCAATATGTAGTGCGTCGTCTTCCATTATTATTTGCTAGCTAATACGGTTATACCTCCCTTAACAGTTTGATTTAGTGTCACGTCTATTTCAGTGCCAAGAGGTAAAAAGACATCTACGCGAGATCCAAATTTAATAAAGCCACTATCACTTGATTGTGTTACTTGATCTCCTTCCTGAGCATAATTAACAATACGTCTTGCTAGTGCTCCTGCAATTTGCCTATGAAGAATCTCGCCAAACGAGGGAGATTTTACAACAACAGTAGTTCGTTCGTTTTCTTCTGATGATTTAGGATGCCAAGCCACTAAAAACTTACCTGGATGGTACTTGCTAAAAACAACCTCACCAGCAGTAGGGTAACGAGTAACATGTACATTAATAGGGGACATGAAAACGGAGATTTGTAATCTTTTTTCGTTGAAATATTCTTTTTCAAAAACTTCTTCAATGACCACTACTTTTCCATCTACGGGCGATAATAGTACGTTTTGGTCTAAAGAAAAATCACGTTTAGGGTTTCTAAAAAACTGTAAGACTAAAAAGAGCAATACCATACATGCTCCAATAATAGAATATTTTATATAGTTGTTTAAGATAAAAATGTCTGCTAAAATACTTGCAATAATTGCAAAAGTTAGCATCCCCAAAATGATCTTATTTCCTTCTTGATGAAACATTATGTTGCCAATTCTAAAAATGAATAAATAAATGGAGCTGCATAAATGACGCTGTCTAATCTGTCATAAATACCACCGTGGCCTGGCATTATTGCGCCGCTATCTTTTACTCCGGCCTGTCTTTTATACTTAGATTGCACTAAGTCTCCTATTGTGCCAAAAACAGATGCAATAAAAGCCATTACTAACCAAATCCAAAGTTCGTAAATTTCTGTGAATTTGTGTATTAAAAGCCCAGCTATTAATGCCCCTAATATACCGCCTAAAAAGCCTTCAATAGTCTTTTTAGGAGAGATTCGTTCCAATAGTTTTGTGCGTCCTAGGTTTTTTCCTACTAGATATGCAAAAGAATCGTTTGCCCATATTACTATAAATACGCCAAAAATTACCATAGGCTTGTAGTCTATTTGCACTGTTGGAATAAGTGAAAGAAAAACGAAGCCGCTCATTAAGTAAAAAATTACCGCAATGTATTTTTTCTTACCAAACATGGGTATTTTGTTGACCCAGAGAATATCTTTTAAAAGGAATAGATTGATAAATAGCGTGATAATCATTAGGAGATATACTGCTCTATAATCAAATGTAGTGTAGCTTAAAAAATAAGATGCAAAAGAAAAGAGGATATAAGGAATATAACTTTTTAAGTGGACTAGTTTTAAGAATTCATATATCGTGAAAATTCCAAAGACAAAAAACAACCCAAGAAACCACTCTCGCGAAGCAAGCATAGCTATTGTTACCATCGCGACATAGATAAGTCCTGATGAGGCTCGCACAAAAAGTTCTTTCATAAATTATAAGTCTTCTAGCAGCAACAAATATAAGTTTTTTGTGCTTCTACCGTAACTCATAAAGTCCTTTTCCTTTTTAGATTCTATTTCAAAATCTTTTATGGTAGTAATGTTTGAGGGGATTTTACCGTTAGATTTATTTTTAATTACCCGCATTCCCTCACTAATACTCTCCACAAATTGACTTGTCGTGGCAACAACTACTAGGTTTGTTGGGATCTCGTGCATTTTCTTCTCTTTTATCTGGTTTGAAGAAAATAAAATAGCACCATCTTTTGAGACTAATGATTCGCATTTAGTTAAAAAGAATTGACTGGTAGGCTTTTTGTTAAAAGTAAGATTGAAACCATCAAAACGATAAGTAAGTTCTTGGTCTATACAAAAGACCTCTTTTTCATACCAATCATTTTCTAATAGGATATTGTCAAAAGATTCTAACACTTCTTGCGGTGTTATGCAGTATAAAAATTTTCCGCCATTGTGTTTAAAGTTATGCGTAAATCTTTCGTCTAATGGAAGCTTTGCTTCTGGGACATATTTACTCAACCCGTCTTTTTTTGATAGGGATTTAGATTTAGGATTTAAAAGTCTTTTAAAGAGACTCATTGATCTTATAGGGATTGAGAATAAAATTACAAATTAGTCAAATATATTAAATCTTAACTAAAAGGATTAATCTTTGTAGCTATTCTTTAGGAATTTAAGCGAAAAGCAAGTGGTTAAGATTTAATCTTTTCCGGAATTACTTCTTTTATAAATGGTCTTTTGCCAAATACTGTTTCTAAAGTTTCTTTAAATATCACTTCTTTTTCAAGTAACTCTTCAGCAAGTTCTGTAAGTTTTTCCTTGTTTTTCTCTAAGATGGAAATTGCTCTTTGGTATTGTTCTTCAATTATACCTGAAATTTCTTTATCAATTAATTCTGCAGTACTCTCGCTGTATGGTTTTGAGAATCCATATTCAGATTGTCCTGAAGAATCATAATACGTAACATTTCCTACCTTGTCGTTAAGGCCGTAAATTGTTACCATTGCTCTAGCTTGTTTCGTAACTTTTTCAAGATCACTTAATGCTCCTGTAGAAATTTTATTGAAAATAACTTTTTCTGCAGCCCGACCTCCCATGGTGGCACACATCTCGTCTAGCATTTGTTCTGGACGCACAATTAAACGCTCTTCCGGTAAGTACCATGCGGCCCCTAAGGACTGGCCTCTAGGTACAATAGTAACCTTTACTAATGGTGCTGCGTGTTCTAACATCCAGCTCACTGTTGCATGTCCAGCTTCGTGAAATGCGATTGCTTTTTTCTCACTTGGTGTGATAATCTTATTCTTCTTTTCTAGACCACCAACAATTCTATCAACAGCATCTAAAAAGTCTTGTTTGCCAACTGCTTTTTTCTCTTTACGAGCTGCTATTAATGCTGCCTCGTTACAAACATTAGCAATATCAGCTCCAGAGAATCCAGGTGTCTGTTTTGATAAGAAATCTGTGTCAAGACCTTCTTCCTTTTTAATTGGTCTTAGGTGTACCTCAAAAATTTCTTTTCGTTCACGAACGTCAGGTAGGTCTACATAAATCTGTCTGTCAAAGCGTCCAGCTCTCATTAGTGCTTTATCAAGAACATCTGCACGGTTAGTAGCTGCTATAACAATTACATTGGTGTCAGTGCCAAAACCGTCCATTTCTGTTAGTAATTGGTTTAAGGTGTTTTCACGTTCATCGTTAGAGCCAGACATATTGTTCTTTCCTCTAGCACGACCTATGGCGTCAATCTCATCAATAAAAATAATAGAAGGAGATTTTTCCTTGGCTTGTTTAAATAGATCACGTACTCTCGATGCACCAACACCAACAAACATCTCTACAAAATCTGAACCTGACAGAGAGAAGAAAGGTACTTTAGCCTCTCCTGCAACTGCACGAGCTAAAAGGGTTTTTCCTGTTCCTGGAGGCCCTACAAGTAAGGCTCCTTTTGGTATTTTACCCCCAAGTGAAGTGTATTTTTCTGGATTTTTTAGAAAATCAACAATTTCTTGTACCTCTTCTTTTGCTCCTTCTAATCCTGCTACATCTTTAAAAGAAGTTTTTACATCAGCTTTTTCGTCAAATAGTTTAGCTTTAGACTTCCCAATATTAAATATTTGGCCTCCAGCACCACCTCCAGCACCACCAGACATGCGTCGCATTATGAAAATCCAAACCCCAATAATCACGGCAAAGAATATAATTGAAGGTAAGAATTCTCCAACTAAATTAGTCTCAGAGTCGTGGCTTAAGGTTGCTTTTACATTCTGATTTTTAACGATGTCTTTAAAACTATTCTCAAAATTTTGCCGATCTCCTATCTCAAATTGGTAGTCAGGATCATTAGGTCCAGGAGCTAAAATTCCCTTTCCTTTTTTACCGTTATGTGCCTGTTTTTCCTTTCCTTCTGGAGTAAGATAAACCCTGGCTTTCCTTCCGTTTATCAAAACTACTTTTGCTACGTCACCATCGTTTAAATAGTATTCAAATTGAGACTGAGCAATTTTTTGTGGTTGGCTAAGTGCATCACCACCTAACAAATTAAAAGCAATAAGCGCAACAAGAACTGCAGCTGTTATCCAATATGGACTAAACTTAGGTTTCTTGATTTCAGGTTTTTTATCTTTCTTGGGACTTTTATCTTTTTCTGCCATGTGGCCTAATTGTTTTAGTTTGTAGTGTTAAATTTTACTGACTTTGCATCACCCCATAATCCTTCAATGTCATAATACTCACGGATATGTTTCTGAAAAACATGGACAACCACATGAACATAATCCATTAAGACCCATTCAGAGCTCTCACTGCCTTCTATATGCCATGCTTTTTCTTGGATAGCTTTACTAACTGTTTTTTGAATAGAATTTACTATTGCATTTACGTGTGTGTTTGAAGTACCATTACATATTATAAAATAATCAGTAACGGTGTTTTCTAACTCTCTTAAATCAAGTATTTCTATATCTAATCCTTTTACCTCTTCTATGCCTCTAATGACCTCAGTAATAAGTAGATCTGTATCTGCGTGCTTTTTAGCCATTTAAATTTTTCAATTTATACAAAAGTATTACTTTTTTAATTCTTGAATGCCTTAGTTTTGATAATCCTAACAGACATTTAACCTTTTGAACATAATCAAACTTAGTGCCACTGACTCTACCAACACCTATCTTAGTGATTTGACTAAAAATAGCTTCTTAGAGGATGAAACGATAGTGGTTACAAATCATCAACAAAAAGGTAGAGGTCAACGTGATGCTAGATGGCAATCGCAGTCTTCTAAAAGCTTAACTTGCAGTATGTTTAAGAGGTTGGAAGGTGTGGAGTTACAACAACAATTTATGATATCTATGGTTGTTTCTATTGCTATTGTGCGCTATTTACAATCTATTTTATCTGCTGACATCCAAATAAAATGGCCTAACGACATTATGGCAGAGGGGAAAAAGTGTGGCGGAATACTAATAGAAAATCAAGTGAGAGGAAGTGCTATTAAGGCAACAATAGTAGGATTTGGGTTAAATGTCAATGAAGATAGCTTCAGTAATCTCCCACAAGCGACATCTTTATATCTTACAGAAGGGAAAATATTCAATCTAGATGAGCTGTTAATAGGTGTTACTTCAGAAATATTCGCAGCATTAAATCACGTTAAAGCAAATCCACGTGCCGCCGTGATTTCAAATTATGAACAATTGCTTTTTAAAAAAGGAGTGCTGTCCACTTATAAATTACCCGACGGCACCTTAGTTAAAGGCGTGATATCTGGTGTGAATGTTTCTGGGCAGTTGTTATTGAATCTTCCAGATGGCAAATCTATAAAATTTTGGAACAAAGAAATAGAGATGGTGTTTTAAAATTTTCGAAAATAAAAGAATCTTACACAATCATTAATAGTTACATCTCCTAAGAAAATAAAACGGGAAGTTTTTAAAAATTAAAGTTCCTCCATATTTTCTGAAAGCGTATTAATAAACTTAGATACGGGTCCTTTTACCATCATCTTCATCATCATGTTAAACTCCCCCGTAAACTCAAGGTCTACTGTACAGGTGTCGTTGTCAACTTCTTTAATATCTGCTGTAAGATTAAAAGGTGTCTTATCGCTGATTGCGCCAAGCACTACCTTTTTAGGAGGAACAACTTCTTTTATTTCTAAGGCTATTTCGGGCATTCCGTTAAGGGCAAAAAGGAATCCATTTTCCTTTATCATCTCAAACTTGCTAATGTTTTCTGGCATTAATTGCTCAAAATTCTTAACATCTGTTAAGAAAGCACACATTTCTTTTGCAGATTTATTTACGGTTGCAGTGGTGCTGTTTAGTATCATAGCGTAGTTGTTTAAAAATTATATTTATTGTTTCCATTGCGAAGGGTTGTCCCTCCAAGAGCTCAAGATATCCTTTTCGTCATTAGAAATGTAATTAGTCTTTTCTGCTTGAACCAGTAAATGCTGGTAATCACTCAAGGTGTTCAATTGTACTGCTGCGTTACTAAAGTTTTCTTCGGCAAAATCAAATCCGTAGGTAAAAATAGCTAGCATTCCTTTGATGTTAACTTTTGCAGCTTTTAAGGCATCTACGGCCAATATACTGCTTTTTCCTGTGCTAATTAAGTCTTCCACGACAACTACGTTTTGACCGGCTTCAATTTTTCCTTCAATCTGGTTTTGTCTTCCGTGTTTTTTAGCTTCTGGACGCACGTAGCAAAAAGGAATATTCAAGTAATCTGCTACTAGCATACCTATTCCTATCGCCCCAGTGGCAACACCTGCTATGGCATCTGGTTTGCCATATAGGGTTTCTATTTGGTTAGCCATCTGTTCTCTAAGGTAATTTCTAATAGTTGGGTAAGAGAGTGTTATCCTATTATCACAGTAAATGGGAGATTTCCATCCGGAAGCCCAACTAAAAGGAGTTTGTGGTTGTAATTTAATTGCATTAATTTGCAGCAGTAATTCGGCAGTTTTTTGAGCTGTTTCTTTGTCTAAAATCATTTTGCAAATGTATAAAGTTTTTGTCAATGACGTTCCTATTATTCTATCTACAGAAAAGAAAATAGGAAAGCAGTACACAACCATTCCGTTAAAGGAGGTGAAGTTTAAATCCTTGATCAGGCAAATCAATGATGGAGAGTTGATATACATCAATCTATATCATAAAAATGCAGAAAAACTTGAGAAGTTTTTACGAAAAAAACTTCCTGTTGTCGAGGCTGCAGGTGGATTAGTTTATAATTCAAAAAAATCCATTTTATTTATTAGAAGAAATGGCAAATGGGATCTTCCTAAAGGTAAAATAGAGAAAGGAGAAACACGACAAGAAGCTGCTATACGGGAGACGGAAGAAGAAACAGGGGTGCAAAATTTAGAGATTAGAAAGTTTATTGCACAGACCTATCACGTTTTTAAACGCAATGATAAGTTTAAATTGAAAATCACCTATTGGTACGAAATGTACACCGATTACACTGGTGATTTAATGCCGCAGCAAGATGAAGGTATTAAAAAGGCAAAGTGGAAAAATTTTGCAAAATCTCAAAAGGCACTTACAGAATCCTACGAAAACATTAAATTATTATTTCCGAAGGAATATTTAACCACCCACCCGAACGATAGGGTATCTTAAATGAGCCTGCTCATAATTAGGTGATCTTTTGTGTAACCAATCTAACTGAGCATACCAGTTGCGAGTAAAATCTGAATCGGATAATTTTTTAGCTTCAAATTCTTCTTTTAATTTCGGGTTATTGTCAAGAAGTGCTTTTGCTTTATCTTCCCATACGTACGGAGAAAAGCCTTCTTTTTGTTGTAGGATGGTGTCAAAAAAGTTCCAATTAAAAAAGCTGTCTGTTGCAGACGGTTCAAGTGTTTCTAGTAGATAACGCATCCCTTCTTGATTTGTATTTACAATAAAATCACCTTTTTTTACTGATATAGGTTCTTTCGTTTTTGTGACGGTAGTGTTGTAATGTAGGTAATGACCCTCATAAGGCGATTGCCTAGTTTTGTAATCTGCAATGTGATAAATGGTTACATTAATTATCGTGTCTTTGCGTACGGTTGCTATTTCAATTTTGTTCTGTTTCAGTCTATCGGTCACATTCCAATATCCTTTTGGTATAATGTAATGTTCTGGAATAGTGACCGAGGTTGTTCCCTTAAAAGTATTTTGGTAGTTGACCTCTTTGGTAAATGGCATTTCTGCGTGATATTTTAGGCGTTTGCCACCTGTAACATCGCTTTCTGTAAATGTACCTTCGTAACCTTTAAATTCTAGAGTTGTAGAGGTTGTTGTGTCAACTTTCCAAGCTAGAGGGTAAGTGTCGCCAACTTTAAAATGATTGAAATTTTCTTTTCGTTTTTCTATGATTGTTTTGGCATCTGCATCTACAATGTTGATCATACTTGTCATGAGCTCATAAGTTCCCTCTACTCTGTCTTTATATGGTTTTAGCATATGAGTTTCTACCATCATACCTAAAGTGTTATATAAAGTTGTGTAACCAGTTGAATATCGTGGCGAATCATTAAATTGGCTAAATCCATTTTCAGGAACTGTGTTAAAGACATTTACATATGGAGTGATATCCCAGTTTTTTTGAGATAATGAGTCTTCTAATTGAGGCCTAAAAGAGGTGTTTAAATAATCACCTAATGGCCCACTTAATTTATTGTGCTGCGTAAAAAGGTGTGTGAGAATATATTGATAATCTGCACCATTGCTCACGTGATTGTCTATAAAAACATCTGGTTTTATGGTTCTAAAAATATCAATAAAAGCCATTGCGTTTTTTGTGTCAGCTTTAATAAAGTCTCTATTCAGGTCATAGTTACGCGCATTACCTCTAAATCCATATTCTAATGGTCCATTTTGGTTGGTTCTTGTTGTGCTATTTCTATTTAATGCACCTCCTATGTTGTATACTGGAATTACTGTTACTATAGTGTTTTTAGGACTGTTTAATTTTCCTTCAGCTAGATCACGCATTAGCATCATAGAGGCATCAATACCATCACTTTCACCTGGATGAATACCGTTATTAATTAGGAGAAGTGCTTGGTCTCGTTCTCCTTTAAATTCTGACTCAAATGTTCTATTTGGATTGAAAGTGACTAGTTGAAGTCGCTCACCACTATCTGTTTTTCCCATATCATAGACAGAAATAGAAGGATGAACACTTGCTAGATTATCATAAAAAGTAACAATATCTTGGTAGGTGGCTGTTTCCAGACCTTTAGAGTGCTCGAATCTTGTTGTGAAATCAAAGTCTGGGTGTTCTTTTTTTTCACAAGAGAATAGTGATAGTGTTATAAAAAGAACAATTAGCTTAGAATAGGATAGGTGAATTTTCATAATGAATTAGAATAAAGTACAAAAATCGTGTATTTTTTAACATTGGCGCCTTGTTTATTAAACTCTTTGGTTATATTTGCTACTTAATATTTAACTTTAAAATATACTTATTATGAAAAAAATTACTTTA